>JAEWHY010000247.1 GCA_023387555.1 Pseudomonadota bacterium | reverse complement strand
ACGTCTTGATTTCGCCGATGGCGCCCGTCGGCGCTGCGGCGAGCCGTTCCGCGAGCGCGAGCGCCTCGGCGTAGACATCGGTCCGGGGAACGGCACGCGTCACAAGGCCCCACGCGCAGGCCTGCTTGCCGTCAAGCTCACGGCCCAGCATCAGCATTTCGCGGGCGCGGCCTTCGCCGATGCGTTGCTGCAACCGCACTGTTCCGCCAAGCGCGGGAAACACACCGAGGAAAATCTCCGGAAACGAAATGCGCGCGTCCTCGGCGGCCACGATGAAGTCGCAGCACAGGGCAAGCTCCAATCCACCGCCCATCGTGACGCCCTGGATTGCCGCTACTGTCGGCAAGTCGAGATCTGCGATCGCCTGAAACGCCCTTGCCTCGGCCTCGAGCAGAGGACCCGGCCCCCTCCCCTCGTCACGCAACTGCGCCAGTTCGGCGATGTTGGAGCCGGCGCAGAAATTATTGCCATCGCCGGCAATCAGCAAAGCGCGAACATTGCGGGACTGTTCGGCGCGGCCGACAATTTCCGCCAGGGATACGGCCATGTCGCGCGTGATCGCATTCGCGCCGCTGCCGGCCAGCCGCACGATCAGCACCTGACCGTGCAACACCTCGTCGATCTGTCCCACCAAGCGCTCCCAACCCCGAACCTCTGCATCATGCCGGATCGCAGCAATGGACGCCACCGGCGAAGTAAGACATGCCCATGGCTCTGCATCAATCGCCAGCGCACGTCCCACGAACACGCGCGGCGGCCCATCAGGGCGGTGCCCAACGACACACGCTGCTCAGATCGCATCATTGCAGGCGGCCATGGCGACAGATACCTTCAGCTCCAATGCGCAGCGTAACGCATGTGCAAGTGATGACCCTTGGAGGATCGCCTTGGAACCCCGACTTGAATTCGTGTTCGAGACGCGTCTGAAGCTCGCGCCGCGGCTGCGCATGGAAAATCCCCCCGTCGGCGGTGCGCGGCTCTCCGTCCCGGTGCTCGAGGGCGAGTTCGAAGGACCGCGCTTGCGCGGCAAGGTGCTCAATCACGGCGGCGAGTTTCCGCACGTCCGCGCCGACGGCGTGTTCAGCTTTGACGCACGCTACTTCATGCAGGAAGACGACGGCACGCTGATCTACATCCAGAACCGCGGGTATCGGCACGGTCCGCCGGACGTCATGGATCGCCTCTATAAACTCGCCCCCGGCGACATCGTCGATCCGTCGCTCTATTACTTCCGCTGCACCCCGACATTCGAGACGCCGCCCGGCAAGCATGACTGGCTGACCAGACATGTCTTCATCGGGGCTGGCGCGCGCGACGAAAAGGGGAACAAGATCCGCTATTATCAAGTGCTCTAGCCAATTCCACTGAACGAAATGAAAAAACGACTGAGGAAACGACATGGACTGTTTATTAAAGCCGCGCGGCGCGCGCGTGCTTCCGGCGATGATGATCGGCGCCTTTGCCGCCGCGGCAGTTTTTTCCACCAATGCAGCGGCACAGAATTATCCTGACAAGCCGATGCGGGTCATCCTCGGTTTCGCGCCCGGTACGCCACCAGACCTTGCGATGCGCCGCCTCGCCGATCCCGTCGGTGCGATCCTTGGTCAACCCCTGCTGATCGAAAGCAAGCCTGGCGCCGCCGGCATCATCGGCGCTGAATTCGTCGCAAAGGCGGCGCCCGACGGTTATACGCTGATGGCGGGCACGCTTGGTACGCACGCCTTTAATCCCAATTTGTACAAGGCGCTGCCTTACAACGCACTCAACGATTTCACGCCCATCACCCGCATCGTCTCCGGCGGATTCAACAGCTTCCTTATCAACCCGCAATTGCCCGCCAATAACGTCACGGAGTTCATCGCGCTCGCAAAGGCGCGTGCGAAAGAAGGCAAGCCGCTCACATTCGGATCCGGCGGCGTCGGCTCGGTCGCGCATCTGGCGGTGGAATTGTTCAAGCAGGCCGCCGATATCGAACTGGTGCATATTCCCTACAAGGGTTCTTCGCAGGTCGTCACCGATGTGATCGGCGGCCACGTCGATCTCATCGTAGCCGGACCTTCAGTCGCATTGCCGATGGTCGAGGGCGGAAAGCTCAAGGCGATCGCCGTCGACACGCCCGAACGCCAGAAGCGCATGCCCAACGTGCAGACCATGGCAGAAGCCGGTATCAAGAATGTCGAACTCGTGGTCTGGGTCGGCGTGTTCGCGCCCGGGAAGACGCCTCCTGACGTGGCGAAAAAGCTGCACGCCGCACTGATCAAGGCGCTCGCGATGGACGATGTGAAAGCCGGGTTCGCGCGGGACGGCATGGACATCATCACCGATGAAAGCCCGGAGGCTTTCCGCAAACTGGTTGCCGCCGATATCGAGAAATGGGGCAAGGTCATCAGGGCCGCCAAGATCCCGCTGCAATAGCAATCCGGGGACGCGGCGTTTCTGGCTGGAGACGTTTAGAGAATGACAGCCAGCGAGTGGGCGTTATCCGCCGCGCTGCGCTGGCTGCATCTCTCACCCTTCACTGCATCCGGGTCGATGACCTCCGCGTGTCCCCGGATGCGCGGTCGTCGAAGCCCTTGCGGCTGAATGCGATATGCAATGCGTTGCATGTTGCCGCCGTCGCAAACATTGCGCTCATATTCCGATAAAGCGATATCCGGCCAGACAACCGCGCCCCGATGACGGCTTCATGACGGATCTCGGAACAGCGCGCCTACATCGATATCTTGCGGCGGCCTACCGGAACGCCGCCGCAAACTACCTGAACGACCTGCCCGCTTCCGTCCCAGCCGATGCTCGGAACGGCCATCTGATCTCTCGGCCCTTCGTAAGCCCATCGCCGCGGAAAATTAGAATCAGCAGCATGATCGCTGCGAGAATGATCTGCGGCGTTCCGTTCGGAATTGAAAACTCCAGTCCGCCCAGCGATACGCCGTTCTGCAGGACCCGCAGGATCTCGACGACGGCGGACAGAACCAGGACACCCGATACTGCACCCGTCAGGCTGTACTGGCCACCGACAATCAGCATCGCCAGCAACAGGAACGTCAACTCCAGGAAGAACGTGTCGACGCCGATCGTGCCGAGATAATGACCGTAAAGAACGCCGGCGATCCCCATGAAGAAACCACTGATCGTGAACGCCAGCACGCGCATCCAGTAGATCCGCACGCCGCAGGCCTTCGCCGCGACTTCATCCTCGCGCGCTGCGCGCAACATCAGTCCGAATGGCGAAATCTGGAAAAGGTAGGCAACGACGACCGTGGACACCGCGGCGACAAACGCGACTTCCGGCGTCACATACATCGGCAGGCCGATGATCGAACTCACCCCCATCGTGACGCTGTCCCAGTTGGAATAGACAACGTAGACAATGAACAGCATCGCGAATGTCGCAATGCTGGCTGCGACGCCCGTCAAGCGCATGATGACGAGCCCGGCGACAAAGGCGAATGCCGCCGTCAGCACCGCCGATGCGAGCAGAGCAGGAAAGACCGGATAGGTCGCCTTGCGCAGGAATTCCGGCAACCCGGACATGACGAAAGGCTTCATGCTGGGGCAGCAGGTTTGCCACGCACTGGCATAAGCGCCGATGCTCATGAATGCCACATGGCCGAACGACAGAATGCCGGCATTGCCGATGAAGATGTAGAGCGCCACCACGGCGACAATGCGCACCAGCATTTCGGTGACGCTTCGCGAGAACACCGCCGAATCGAGCACCAGAGCCGCAAGGTAGATCAGCGCCAGGACGATCGTGATCGCGATCGGCGGCCACCACAGCCGCAGCAGGGAGTACACGTAAGACATCATACACGCTCGGCCCGGCTGACCGGGATCAAGAGACCCTGCGGACGCCACAACAGGATGAGAATGACCATCCCGAAGACGAAGGCGTCCCGAAACGGCCGCAGCGCCTCGGGCAGGATCGCCTGCAGCACCTGACTTGAAAAGCCGACGATGAAGCCTCCGAGGGCTGCCCCCGGCAGACTACCCATCCCACCGATGACGGTCGCGAAGAACGCGTAGATCACGGGAAGCACGCCCATGTGGTAATCCAGAATGCCGACCTGCACGACCAGCAGCAGCGAAACGATGGCGCCGAGCGCGCCGCTGATGACAAAGGCGAAGGTGATGACCGCATTGGCGCGCACGCCGAGAAGCCGGGCCATGCGAAAGTCCTCAGCCGCAGCCCGCATCTGGATGCCGAATGACGTGCGCCGCAGGAAGATCGCCATCGACACCATCAGCCCAACCGTTATCAGCATGGTAATGAGCTGGATCTTCGGAATGCGCAGATCGAAGAAGACAAGCGGCTCGGCGAGCTTGGCCCCCATCTCGACCGATTTCGGCTTGCTGGAATAAATCACCAGGATGACGTTCTGCAGCAGATAGCTCAACGAGAAGGACGAGATCAGCAGCGTCGCCGGGTTGGTGTTGCGCAGCGGCCGGAAGGCCAGCCGTTCGGTCAGCACCGCCACGGCGATCACGACGAGGATGACGCCGGCGATCATGAAGGGCAGCGGCCAGGCGCCGAGGAAAAGCGCGGGCGCCGTTGCTGCGCCGGGTACGATCAGCGCGTATCCGCCGATCGTAATGTAATCGCTTTGCACAAAGTTGATCAGCCGCATGATCCCGAAGACGAGGCCGATCGCGAGCGCCACCAGCGCATAGAGGCTTCCGAGACTCGCGCCGTCGATCAGCGTTTGCAGAAACTGGTTCATCAATGTACCGCGCTACCTGTTTCAGCCACGCTCATCTTGCCGAGATACGCCGCGCGCACGGCATCGTTGGTGCGGACTTCGGCCGGGGTGCCCTCTGCGAGAGACCGGCCGCCATCAAGGACATGGATGCGCGGGCAGGCGCGCATCACGACTTTCATGTTGTGCTCGATAAGGAGCACACCGCACCTGAACCTCTCGGGGATCGCTTCGATCAGGACCACCAACTGGTCGCATTCCTCGTCATTCATGCCGGACGCGGGCTCGTCCAGAAGCAGAAAGGATGGGCGCATGGCGAGAGCGCGCGCGATACCGACACGCTGCTGATGCCCATGAGACAGCGAGCCGGCGCTCTCGTCTGTGAAGCGGTCGAGGCCGAGGAAGGCCAGCAATTCGTGCGCCAGTTCCCGAGCCGTGCGACGGCCCATGCCGGCGCCGATACCCGCGACCTCGACATTCTCGAGAACCGTGAGCATCCGGAACAGCCGCCCGGCCTGAAAGGTGCGTGCCACTCCGGCACGCGCGATCCGGGCCGGCGACAGCCCGGACAACACGCGCCCGCTCAGCTTGACGCTGCCCGAGGACAGTTTCTGAAATCCGGTGAGGGCGTTCACGGCAGTGGTCTTGCCTGCGCCGTTCGGACCGATCAGTCCGAGGACCTCCCGCGGCTTCACCGCAAACGTTACCGAATTAAGCGCGATGATGCCGCCGAAGCGGACTCCGGCGCCAACCAGTTCAAGAGTATCAGCAGAGTTGGCTGAAGACGTGTGCTGCGAAGTCTGCATTTCGTTTCTTTAGGTGGAAGGGCTGCGGACGCAGCCCTTCCCTCGATTATCAATTGGCGTATTCGCCAACGCGGAGCAGCAGCGGCATCGGCGGCACCCATTCGTTGCGCCGAATCCCGATCGCCTTGTGCTTGCCGTTCTGCACTTCCATCAGAACGCGCGGCTGATCCAGTTGCAGATGGAATTCCGGCGTATACGAGGTCGCCCCGAGCAGAAGCGGCTCATCCTTGAACTTCTGCAATTCGGCCAGCACCTTGTCGCTGTCGAATGAACCGGCCCGCTGCACGGCGCGCGCCCATCCGTCGATCAGGCTGTAGCCCATGCCGATGTAAGAGGTGCTCGGCTTCTCGCCCCAGCGCTTGGTGAACTTCTCGACCAGCTCGTTGACATCCTTGCGGGGATCGTCACCGAAAATCGAAATATGCGAGGGATTGTAGAAATTGCTGAGGTCCGGAACGGTACCAAGCCAGAAGTTATCCGACATGCCGACAACCGACAGGATCGGCGTATTGATCCCGGCCGCCCGCAACTGACGTAGGGCACTCGCGCCCCCAGGCGGGATGCTGCACATGAAGATGACGTCCGGCTGCTTGGCAAGGCCGCGGATGCGGGTGATCTGCGCGGCGATCGAGGGGTCCGCGTTGCGGAACGTGTCCTGCCCGACGATGGTGCCGCCGAGCCGCCGCCACGACGCGCGGAAGCCGGCGCATCCCGACCGGGTATATTCGATGAACTGGTCTTCCAGGATGAAGGCGGTGCGCCAGCCCTTGTCGCGATAGGCCCACTCGGACATCAAGATGCCTTCGCTTTGGGCCGCACCGTTCGCGGTGAAGGAATAAGGACCGACCGGCGTTCCCATCTTCGGGTCCGCAGCACCCATGCTGAAGGTGATGATCTTCGCCTGCTGCGCCGGCAACGCAGTCGCAGCGCCCACGTCGTAGGTTCCGGTCACCAGCATCAGCGCCGGCTTCATCTGCACCAGCTCTGCACCGACTTTCGCAGCCTGCTCGCGGTTGGAGCGGGCGTCGCGGATTTCATAGCGAAGCTTTTTACCGAGCAGGCCGCCGGCCGCGTTGATCTCCTCGATCTTGAGGATCGCCGCCCTGTGGTTGGGAATATCGTAGGCGGCCATAAAGCCGCTCTGCGAGATACCCATTCCAATCAATATCTCGTCCTGCTGCGCGGCGGCGTGCGGCGCAACAAGTGTGGTCGCCAATCCTGCGACCGACAAGGTCTTCAATAGCTTCATTCGCATCGTCTCCTTCCCCCGGGTTCAGGCCCGCAGGCCGTCGCCGCACGGCGGCTCCAGCTGTCTTTGCAAACTTCGTACCGCTCGATGCCGGAAGGCCCGCTGCGCGTTGCACCTCCGAAAACATCGTGAGCGTGACATCCTTGGAATACTTGGTCAAGCTGCTTGCCGATGTTGCAAGTCGGTCAATTTGCTTAGCGTGGAGGCATTTTCACTAGTCAGCATGCCGCTTTTTAATGCGACCATCTTGCTTGCCAGCATGCCATCAAGCCGCTGAAATAGCTCGGCGCGCTGACGTGTTTGACTATTAGTCAAGTTACTTGAATAATACGACGAGTTCATTCCGAGGAGAGCAGAGACGATGCTGCGAACGGGCGCCGAATACCTGGAAAGTCTGCGTGACGGCCGAGAGATCTACGTCGGGTCCGAGCGCGTGGACGATCTCACCACGCATCCAGGTTTCAAGAACACGGCACAATCTTTTGCCCGCATCTGGGACGCCCGCAACGATCCCGCAATGCGCGACGTCATGAGCTATGAAGAGAATGGCGAGCGCTATCCGATGTACTATCTGATGCCGCGCTCGCGCGAGGATCTCGAGAAGCGCTCGCGTTCGGCGAAAGCCATTGCCGACCTGTCCTATGGATTGCTGGGCCGGTCACCGGACTTCGTCGGCGGCTATATCACCGGCGCCGCCATGCAGCCGGAGGTCTTCAATCACGGCGAATATCGTTTCGCCGACAACGTGACCCGCTACTTCGACTATTGCCGCAAGAACGATATCTATCTCTCCCACGCGGTGGCTCCCCCGCAGGGCACCCGCGACCCGGAGAAGTTCGGACGAAAGGCCGCCGTCATTCCAACGCTCGCGGTGACCGAAGAGCGCGACGACGGCATCATCATCAACGGCATGAAGATGCTGGCGACCGCCGCCGCCTTCTCGCATGACGTCTGGATCGGAAACATCCTGACCCTCGCGCCGGACAAGGCCCGGGAGTCGGTGACCTGCGTCATTCCGGTCAACAGCCCCGGCCTGAAGCTGTGGTCCCGCAAGCCCTACGAAGCCCATGCCGTGAGCGAATTCGACAATCCGCTCAGCTCGCGCTTCGACGAGTCGGATTGCGTGGTGATCTGCCAGAACGTGAAGGTGCCGTGGGAACGGGTCTTCACCATGAACGACGTCGGCTGGTCGCGGCAGATCTACTTCTCCACCGCCGCACATACCCTGTCCAACCATCAGGCGGCGGTGCGCTATCGGGCCAAGATCAAGCTGCTGGTGGGCCTCGCGCTCCGGATCACCGAATCGATGGGCACCGACAAGGTGCCGGCGGTGCGCGACGGCATCAATCATCTGGCCGCGATGGATGCGACGATCTCCGCCCTCATCGACGGGCAGATCCAGGACTACGAGACCCTGCCGGGCGGCTTCACCTGCTACAATCGGCGCTACATGTACACGTCGATCTACTGGGCCACGCAGCATTACGACAAGATCTGCACCCGGATCCGCGAGTTGATGGGAGGCACGGTGCTGCAATTCCCGGCCGACGCGACGGTGTTCGACGATCCGGAGATCCGCGCGATCTTCGAGCAGAACTGGGCGACGCCGACCTGGAACGCCAAGGACAAGATGAAGCTGTTCCGGCTTGCCTGGGATCTGCTTGGATCGGAATTCGCCGGCCGCCACGCCCAGTACGAGCGGTTCTACATGGGACCGGCGTTCATCGTTCGCGACCATGTCAGCCGCGAAACCCCCTGGCCCGAGATTATGGCCTATACCGACGACCTCCTTGCAAGCTACGACTTGCCGGAGAAACTCTGAGATTTGCCCGCCATGTCAACGCCTCCTCCCCTGATCGAAGCCAGCGGCCTGTCCGTCAGTTACGGACGCAAGCCCGCGCTGCGCGATGTGTCGCTGAGTGTTAAGTCAGGGGAAATCGTCTGCGTGGTCGGGCC
This sequence comes from Pseudomonadota bacterium, assembly GCA_023387555.1. Classification (GTDB taxonomy): domain Bacteria; phylum Pseudomonadota; class Alphaproteobacteria; order Rhizobiales; family Xanthobacteraceae; genus Pseudorhodoplanes. Next base: position 7,524 of record JAEWHY010000247.1, on the reverse strand, counting down.
GAACGGCGCCGGAAAATCGACCCTGATGAATACGCTTTCCGGCGTGTTGTCACCGAGCGCCGGCGTCATTCGATTTGACGGACGTCCGACCACGGGACAGGCTCCGGAAGCGTTGGCACGGTGGGGCATCTCGCTGATCCCCGAAGGCCGGCATATCTTCGCGTCACTCACCGTCGCGGAAAACTTGCGGCTTGGCATGACGGTGCGACGGGATCGCGCGGAAGCGGAACATGATCTCGAGCATGTCCTCACGCGCTTTCCCGTCCTCAAGTCACGGCTCCAGTCTCTGGCGGGTCAATTGTCGGGTGGCGAGCAGCAACAGCTCGCCATCGGTCGCGCGCTGCTGGCAAAGCCGCGGCTCCTGCTCGTCGACGAGCCATCGCTGGGCCTGGCGCCGCTGATCCTCGACCGGGTCTACGAGGTCTTCTCGGAGTTGCGCGACAGCGGGCTGACGCTGCTGATCGTCGAACAAAGCACGGCGCGGGTGCTGAACGTTGCAGATCGCGTCTACGTGCTGCGCGGCGGCTCGATGGCCCTGTCCGGCGAGGCCGCTGCGATCCGCGAATCCGCTTCGGCGCTGGACGACGCCTATTTCGGCTAAAGCTGAGCCGCCGGCTCAGGCAGCCGGCGGATGAACCTTGCGCCAATGCTCGGCGATATCCACGCCGCGGCAGAACCAGACGCGATCGTACTTTCGCGCATGGGCGAGAAAGCGCGCGAGGCCGGGTGCCCGTCCGGGACGTCCGATCAGACGGTCATGCAGGCCGATCGACATCAAACCGGGCCGATCCTCGCCCTCGGCATACATCGTGTCAAAGCAATCGATCATGTAGGTCGCAAAGTCGTCGGCGGTCGAGAAGCCGCTGTTCACGTTGAAGCGATTATCGTTGGTCTCATAGGAATAAGGGATGACGAGGTGATTGCGGCCAGACACCTTGACCCAGTACGGCAGCTCATCGTTCAGCGCGTCGCGATCGTATAAAAAGCCGCCCTCTTCCACGAGCAGCTTTCGCGTATTCGGCCCCGGACGCCCGGTCATCCAGCCGACAGGCCGCGAACCGAACAGCATGTTGCAGCCGGCGATCGCCTTTTTCAGATGCTCGCGTTCGACGTCCTCGCTCACGAGGTGATAGTCGATCCAGCGATAGCCATGGCTTACGATCTCGTGACCCTGCTCGACGAACGCATGAGCGGCCTCGGGATTGCGAAGCATGGCTTGCACGACGCCGAGGATGCTCGCCTTCACGTCGTAGTCGGCCAGCATCCGCAACACGCGCCACACGCCGACCCGGCTGCCGTATTCGAACACGGATTCCGTGAGCGGACTGCGCAGCCCCGGATAGGCCGGCGCCCCGATGTCGTTCAACATCCCTTCCGACTCGGCGTCACCGTCCTCGACGCAGCTCTCGCCGCCGCCTTCGTAATTCAGATTGATATTGATGGCGATGCGCGCGTTGCCCGGCCACTTCGGATCGGGCGCGTACCGGCCATAGCCGCGGAAATCGCGATCGCTCATGCGTTCCTCGCGCTCAGGAGGTCTTGTCCAGCGCGTCCAGAACGCGCTCGGGTGTCAGCGGAATCGTCCGGCAGGGGGCGCCGACGGCATGTGACACCGCGTTTCCGATCGCGGCCGACGCAGCAATCAGCGGCGGCTCTCCGATGCCCTTCGCACCGAACGGATGCGTCGGCTCCGGATCCTCGAGGAGGATGGACTCGATCTCGTACGGTATGTCCAGCGATCCGGGAACCTTGTAATCCATGAAGCTCGGATTGCCGAGGCGCCCCCCATCCCAGATCATTTCTTCGGTCAGCGCATAGCCCGCGCCCTGCACGAAGCCGCCCTGAATCTGGCCCTCGACGGCCGTCGGATTGATTGCCTTTCCGACATCGTGGACACACCACGCCCCTTTCACTTCGGTCTTACCCGTGGCGTCGTCTATTTCCACGTCGACGACATGCGCCCCAAACGTGAACGCGCCCACATTGTCGAACGAAACGAAGCCTTTCAGGAGCGCATATTTCGGATCCAGCGGATCGTTGAACATGACCGAGCCGGTGCCAATGATCGGCCCGCCGTCGATCCAGATCGAACGCGCCGCGACCTGCTGGAAAGTGACGAATTTCTCGGCGATTCCGGTGATGCTGACCCGGCCGCCCGGCTGAAGGACGAGATCCTGCGGGTCGGCCTCCAGCAATTCGCTCGCGTGCTTGAAGATCTTCTCGCGAACGACTTCAGCGGCCTGATGAACGGCACGGCCGACCATGTAGGTGACACGGCTCGCGTTGGTGCCGGAATTATACGGCGCAGCGTCCGTGTCGGGAGCGACGAAGTTGACCTGCTCGACGTCGATGGCGAGAGCCCCGGCACACATCTGCGTCAGCGCGGTATCGGACCCCTGGCCGATATCGACCGCGCCGGTGTTGAGCGTGACCGAACCGTCCTCCAGCAGGCGCACGATGGCGCTCGTCGCAAGAAAGCCCGAGATGTGCGCGCAGGCCGCGACACCGATCCCGCGCCGCTTGTTCGGCACCTTGTTCGTGGCGTAGTCCTCGCGGCGCTTGGTCCAGCCGGAGCGGTCGCGCGCCGTTTCGAGGCATTCCTTCAGGATACAGGACTGGATCTCCTGGCCGCCAACCCAGCGGTCGCCCTTCTCGACGGCGTTCTGGATGCGCAGATCGATCGGATCCATTCCGAGCTTCTCGGCGATCTCGTCGATCTGCAATTCGCCGGCGAAGGTCGCCTGGGGGTTGCCGAACCCGCGAAACGCGCCGGCCCGCAGCTTGTTCGTGTAGATCGCGTATCCGCGCGCCGAGAAATTCGGAATCCGGTACGGACCCTTTGCGAAGAACAGCGCAAAGTTCATCACCGCCGGGCTGTCGTCGGCGTAGGCGCCGCCGTCCATCCAGATCTGGACATCGCGCGCCAGCAGCTTGCCGTCCTTGGTCGCCCCGGTCCGGATGACGGTGCGCGACGGATGCCGGCTGCGCATCATGATCATGTCTTCGTCGCGCGACAGCGTGATCTTGACCGGCTTTCCGGTTCGCTGCGCGAGTGCGACGGCGATCGGCTGGACCATGGCTTCGGATTTTCCACCGAAGCCTCCGCCGATGCGCGGCGCGACGCACCTGATCTTCGACATTGGGATGCCGAGGCTTTCGTGAATATTCGCCTGGGTGCGGAAGACACTTTGCGTCGATGACCAGACCGTCACTTTCCCGCCTTGCTCGACCGCGGCCAATGCCGAGGCAGGCTCCAGATAGGCGTGATATTGAGCGGCGGTCTCGTAGACGCCCTCAACGACGACGTCGCATTTTTCGAATCCGGCGTTTACATCGCCTTCGGTGATCTTCGAATCGGCGAGGACGTTGCCCTTCCCGCACCATTCGTAGATCTTGAAGTAATCCGCGAAATCGGGATGCAGCAGCGGCGCATCCGGCGCCATCGCCTCCTCGATCGAGAAAACCGCCGGCAATTCCTCGTATTCAACCTCGATCAGCCTGACCGCGCGCTTCGCGGTTTCGAGATCGACGGCGGCAACCGCGGCCACCGGTTCGCCGATATAGCGGACGCGGTCCTTGGCGAGAACCGTCTCATCCTTGACCACGAGCCCCATGTAGCGGGTCTGAAAATCGGCTCCGGTGATGACAGCGCGCACACCCGGCAGGGCCAGCGCCTTGGCGATATCGTAACGCAGGATCTTTGCATGCGGCAGGGGGCTTTGCAGGATCGCCCCGTGGAGCATGCCCGACAGCTTGAGATCGTCGGTGAAGCGCGCGGCACCCGTAGCTTTTTCCGCGGCTTCGGCCCGCGGCAGATTCCGGCCGATGGCGGGAACGAAATTCATGCCGTCATCCTCCGGCTCGCCAATTCGATCGCGTCGACGACTTTCACGTAGCCCGAGCAGCGACAGAGGTTTCCGGCGATCGCATGCCGTATCTCGTCCCGGGTCGGGCTCGCATTTTTCTGAAGGAAGGCCGTCGCGGTGACGATCATCCCGGTCATGCAGAAGCCGCATTGAATGGCGGCCGCGTCGACGAACGCCTGCTGAACGGTCGACATGCTCCCGTTGCTCGCCAGCCCCTCAACGGTCGTGACCGGCACGCCCTCGACATCCGCGGCAAGCGTCAGACAGGCCCGCGCCGGCTTGCCATCGATGATCACATTGCAGGCGCCGCAGACGCCCTGATTGCAGCCGCATTTGGCGCCCGTCAGGTCAAGTTCGTTGCGCAGCACGTCGAGCAGGGTCCGGTCCGGCGAGATGCGAACCTCGGTCTCGAGCCCATTCACGTTGAGAGTCACGCTCGTCTTCATGTCATTGTCCCGATCGTGCAACGGCGCGTTGGAGCGCGCGGGCCAACAGGCGTGGAATGATCTTGCGCCGGAGGTCCGCGCTGCCCCGCACGTCATCGACCGGATCGGCCGCTTCGGCGAGGATCGCCCCGGCTTTTGCGACCGAGGCTTCATCGAGTTGTGTCCCGACGAGGGCAGCGTCGCACGCATCGCTCCGCAGCGGTATCGGCCCGCACGAGCCGATCGCAACGCGCGCGCTGGTGCACGTACCGCCATCGAACCCGATGACCGCGGCGACCGAAACGGTCGCATAGTCGCCATCGACGCGCGAAAACTTTTCATAGACACCGACGGTGTTAGGCTGCGCCGGCGGCAGAAGGACATCGGTCAGGATCTCCCCCGGATCGAGCGCCGTGGTGAGATAGTCCTGGAAAAAGTCCTGCGCGGGAATGCTCCGCCGTCCGCCCGGCCCCGTCGCCACGATGAGTGCGCCGGCCGCGACCAGCGCGCCCGGGTAATCCGCATTCGGATCCGCATGGGCCACCGCACCTCCCATCGTGCCGAAGCTGCGGATCGCCGGATGAGCGATCTGGCTGGCGGCCTCGCGCACGACCGCCCAGCCGTTGACGAGACGCGCATCGCGCTCGACCTCGGCATGCGAAACCATTGCACCGATGCGCATGCCCTCCGGGCCAGTCTCGCACACGCGAAGCGCTTCGATGGAACGCAGGCTGACCAGAGCCGACGGCTCCAGCAGATGGCCGTTCATCATCGCGACCAGCGTCTGACCACCCGCAAGCGGGCGAGCCCCTTCATCAGCCGACAGGATGGAAACAGCCTCTTCGATACTCGATGGCTTATGAAACTGAAGGGTCATGGCTCAACCGGCTAGTGGCTGTCACGCGGCCGTCTGGCTGCCTTCCAGCGATTTCCTGACTTTGGATGCAAATTCCTCGCCAAGCGTCTTGGCCTTTTTCTTCATGAGCCCGAGACCATAAGTCGCGAGCCGTCCGACGACGGACACCTCGGAGACGTAGTGAACTTCGGTGGCGTTTGTCTCGGCCGCTGCGAGCTCAAGCGTGCTGGTCGCGGTGAAGCGGCTGGCATTGCCGCCCTCCTCGCCGCGGGAGGTCACGCGTGCGAAATGCGGCGCCCGCTCTTCGACCAGTTGCAGTTCGAGCATGAATGTCGGCTTGATCGGACCAAAGGATACGACAATCTTGGCGCGGAAATTGCTGTCATCGACAGTCTCGATTCCGGCGCAGCCCGGGATACATTGCGCAATCTTGCCCGGGTTGCGGATGAAGGCCCAGACCTCATCCAATGGCGCTGAAACGATGAACCGCTCTTCAATTCTCATCGCCGTCCCTCAAATCCGTTCCAAACTATACAGTGACTTGAACAATGCTCAAGCCTCTTGATGATGCCGTTCATGTTGTTTTTGCGGGCGCCCGAAATACGACGCGGCTGATAGCCGCGGCGCTATTTCCTCAATGAAATCGCAGGAAATCGCGCAACCCACGCCTAGTTGAAAGGTGCCGCCGAATTTACAGGCGATCTGCGGAGACAGACGACCAATTCATGGGCAACGAGAACGGTCGGGATGAATTTCAAATTACTTGAACATACTTCAAGCTTGGGTTTACCATCTCGCGACGGCGCAGCTCCGCTACGCCATGCGTAGGGCAGAGATGGCTGTGCCTTCATCGGGCGACCTGTTTTCGAATACCTATTCCGATGCGCGTGCGCGATTCATCGATGCATGCGCGCGGCGCAGTATACCCGTCCGTCACTTCGAACATCCGTTGAAGGCGGAAGACGGCACCCCACTCTATTGCGATGTTGCGGACATCGGGCCGTCGAACGCTTCCGCGGTCTGCATTCAGATCGCCGGCACGCACGGCGTCGAAGGATTTCTTGGCTCAGCGGTCCTGATCGAACTGATCGAACAGGGACCCCCGCAGGACATCCGGCTGGTTCTGGTTCACGCTCTCAACCCCTGGGGTTTTGCCAATCTCTGCCGGTTCACCGAGAACCGCGTGGATCTGAACCGCAACTTCGTCGACTTCACCAAGCCGCTACCCGAGAATCCGGGCTACCGGCACCTGCACTCCGCGATCTGTCCAGATCAATGGACCGAGGCGACCCGCACGCAATTGCGCACCGCGCTGTCGCAATACGATGCCACGCATGGCGCCGGCGCCGGGCTGGACGCGACCTTGCGCGGCCAATACTCGCATCCGGACGGCTTCAACTTTGGCGGGGCAGACCCGCAATGGTCGAACCGCTGCCTGCAGTCGATCTGCGAGCAGTTCGCAGGCAACGCGGACGATGTGCTCGTTGTCGATTGGCACACCGGCCTGGGCAGGCGGGCGGAGAATGTGATCATTCCCTACACTGCCGACGGTGACGCTGGCGGCGAGGCGCTGGCGCGGTTCGGGCTTGGCTGGATCAAGCCGGCAACGGGGTTTCCGGCATATACTGGACTGGTCACGGAAGGCGTCAGGCGTTTCTTACCCCGGACCCGCGTGACCGGATTGCTCGCGGAGTTCGGGATCGATGACGACCCGTGGGTGAATGTCGACGGTCTGCGTTACGATCGCTGGCTTTGCAGCGCGCCATCCGGATCGATGGATATCGCTGAAGAGCGCCGCTGGCTGCGCGATCTGTACTGTCCAACCGACGCGGATTGGCGTAAGTCTGCAATCGCAGATGCGACCCGCTTCAATCGCTACATCCTTGAGGCGAATGGCTAGGCCGGTCTGCCGGACACCTCTGCCCGTCGAACGGAATGGACATGGCGAAAGCGGCAACACGAACCCGCACATCGACAGCGCGGCCATTGAAGGCGGCGCCGGCTGACGACCGGCCGAAATTTGGACTCCAGTTGCGCCACGCCCGCCTTGTCCGGGGGCTCCGGCTCAAGGACGTCGCAGAGATGACGGGCTATTCCGAGAGCCTGATCTCGAAGATCGAGACTGACAAGACCACGCCGTCGTTGAACACGCTGCATAAGATCGCCCAGGCGTTGGGCACCAGCATGTCGACTTTGTTCAATACCGACCCGCATGCCACGCGCATCGTGAGCTCGCCGGGCGATCGGCTATCGATGGGCGTTGGTGAAGACGGAACAGAAACCGAAATGCTGGTCCCGTTCGGCGGCAGCAAACTGATCGAAGCCGTTATCTTCCACATCCACCCCGGCGGGTATAGCAGTGGGATGCGCCAACACC
>JAEWHY010000133.1 GCA_023387555.1 Pseudomonadota bacterium | reverse complement strand
GGTGTGACTCTTGTTTTCACCTCCCCCTGGAAGGGGGAGGTCGATTGCCTTCGCAAGGCGAAGGCAATCGGGTGGGGGGCAACGGCGCGATTTGGAATGGACCCCACCCCAACCCTCCCCCTTTCAGGGGGAGGGAGCGCAGCGAGTGCGTGGCAACGGCATGAGTGCCCACATGCATGGATATCCGAACTCGAGCAACGACTGGCTCACCTCCGGGCTCGACCACATCTGGCTGCCCTATGCGCAGATGAAGACCGCGCCTGAGCCGCTGCCGGTGGTGCGGACGGAGGGCACGCGCATCCACCTCGCCGACGGCCGCGAACTCGTCGACGGCATCGCCTCATGGTGGACGGCCTGTCACGGCTATAACCATCCGCATATCCGCGAGGCGGTGCAGCGCCAGCTCGAGATCATGCCGCATGTGATGTTCGGCGGTCTCGTGCACGAACAGCCGCTGACGCTGGCACGGCGGCTGTCCGACATGATGCCCGGCGATCTCGAGCGCGTGTTCTTCACTGACTCCGGTTCGGTCGCGGTCGAAGTCGCGATGAAGATGGCGATCCAGTCATGGATCAATCGCGGCGAGGCGAAGCGCGACACCTTCGTGTGTTTCCGCGGCGGCTATCACGGCGACACGCTCGGTACGATGGCGATTTCCGACGACACCGGCATGCACCGCGCCTTTGCCGGCGTGCTGCACCGTCATCTCATCGCCGGCCTGCCGGAGGACGAAGCGAGCGAAGCAGCGCTTGTCGCGCTGCTGGAGCGTGACGCCGAGCGGATCGCCGGCATTGTGGTCGAGCCGCTGGTGCAGGGCGCCGGCGGCATGCGCTTTCATGCGCCGGTGGTGCTGCAACGGCTGCGGCGTCTGGCCGACCGCTTCGATCTGCTGCTGATCCTCGACGAGATCTTCACCGGCTTCGGCCGCACCGGCACGATGTTCGCGTGCGAGGCCGCCGGTATCGTGCCCGACATCATGACCTTGTCAAAGGCGCTGACCGGCGGAACCTTGCCTCTGGCCGCGACGGCGGCGCGGCGATCCGTCTTCGAGCACTTCTGGTCCGACGATCCGATGGCCGCACTGATGCACGGCCCGACCTATATGGCGAACGCGCTCGCCTGCGCCGCGGCCAACGCCTCGCTCGATCTGTTCGAGGATGGCGAACGGCTGCGCCAAGTCGCGAACATCGAGCAGTGGCTCGCCGCAGGTCTCGCGCCATGCCGCGATCTGCCAGGCGTGACCGATGTGCGCACGCGCGGCGCCATCGGTGTTGTCGAACTCGAACGGATCGACGACCTCAACGCGCTACGCCGCACCTTTGTCGAGAAAGGCGCCTTCATTCGCCCGATCGGCAATGTGATCTATCTCGCCCCGGCGCTGACCATCGGCGAGGAGGATGTGGCGTTCCTGACGCGGGTGATCGGCGAGGTGGTGGGTCAGCGCGTCCGGTCTCAACACGCCGGGTAGCTCAGCCCATCAGCGCGTCATAGTCGGCGTGTGAACCGATCCAGAACCACAGCAGGCCCTCATCTACCTCCACCGCCAGCGCACGATAGCGCAACCCCACCCGGACCGACCAATACGGGCCGACTTTCTTGAAATGCAGAGACGGGTGTTTCGGATTGTCTTTGAGGAGAGCGTAGTTGCGGTCGGCGAGTTCGCGAACGGTAGCGGGAAGCTTTTCATAGGCTTCCCAGAAATCCGCGCTCGCGAAGTGTCTCATAGCTCGCGCGTACGGCCCTTGCGGTAATCGTCGCGCGCCCGCTCGGCCAGCGCGTCTAACCGCCCGGTCTGCGCATCGCGGGCAATCTTCTCGTCAAAGCGAGCAGCGTCGAACGTCTCGAACCATTCGCGAAACTTCGCGAGCTGGTCCGGCGTGAGTTGGGTCACAGCCTGTTCGATCTCCTCGAGTTTGGTCATGTCGGATCGTTAGCATAAATCCAGTGTCGCGTCACATCCGGCTCCGCTGGCAGCGCCCTCTGCGTCACACCAGCCCGCAGCTCTTCGCGATCTGCTCGAAAGCCGGATGATCCGCGCCCGGTTCGAGCCGTGGTAGCGCGATCACCTCGATCGCCGGCAGAAAGCGCGCGATCGTCGCCACCGTCTCGAACAGCGGTACATGGCTGCCCGGACTCTCGCTCACCACGATGGCGCGCAGATCGCAACTCTCCTGATCCAGCACCTCGGCTGCGGTGAGCGTGTGGCTGATGCTGCCGAGATAGCTGCCAGCGACCATCAGCACCGGCATGTCGAGTTCCACGATCCAGTCGAGCACGGTGGTGTCCTGGTCGATCGGCACCATCACGCCGCCGACGCCTTCCACCAGCAGCGAGCCGTCGGCTTCCTTGACCGCGGTCTCGCAGAACGACACCAGCTGGTCGAAATCGATCTCCTGGCCTTCGTGGCGGGCCGCCATGTCCGGCGACAGCGGCGCCTTGAAGCGCCAGGGCGAGATATCCTCGAGCTCCTCGTCGGTGAGCGGCAGGCCCAGCGCGCGCAGCAGCACGCCGGAATCGCTGTCGCCCGCGCGCGAGCGGTCGAAGCCGCTGATCAGCGGTTTGATCGCGTCGATCGCTTCGCCGGCGCCGCGCAGATAGCGGATCAGGCCGGCGGCGACGAAGGTCTTGCCGACATCGGTGCCGCTCGCGGTGATGAAGAGGGATGCCATCGCCTTTTGCCCTCGGGTTCGAACGCTCAGCTCAGGATACGGTGACGCACGATATTCGCCAGCCGTTCGATCGCCTCGTCGGGCTGTGCGGCATTGAACGTCACGCGCAGCCGTGCGGTTCCCTCCGGCACGGTCGGCGGGCGGATCGCGATCACCAGAAACCCTTCGTCTTCCAGCAGGGCCGAGGCGCGCAGGGCAGCGTCGGCGTCGCCAATCGTCACCGGCACGATGGCGCTCTCCGCAGCCGGCAGGTTGGCGGCGCGGGTGAATGCGCGCGCCTTTTGCACCGGCACCGCCGTATCTTCGGGCGCGCCTTCGATAATGTCGAGCGCGGCGATGGCCGCCCCGAGCGCAGCGGGCGGCAGGCCGGTCGAATAGATCAGCGTCCGCGCGCGGTTGTGCATCAGGTCGATCACCTCGCGGGAGGCGCAGAGATAGGCCCCGTAGCTGCCGATCGCCTTGGACAAGGTGCCCATCTGCAGGGGAATGTCGGCAGGCGGATCGGTGACGAATGCGGAGCCGCGCCCTTGCCCCAGCACGCCGATGCCATGCGCGTCGTCGCTCATCAGCCAGGCGTCGTAGCGGCTCGCGATGTCGGAGAGTTCGGGCAGGGGCGCGAGATCGCCGTCCATCGAGAACACGCCTTCGGTCACGACCAGCGCATGCCTGAAGCGCGTGCGCTCGCTGTCGAGGAGAGACCGCAGGTGCAAGGCATCGTTGTGACGGAAGGTCAGGATCGCAGCGCCGCTCAGCCGCGCACCGGCATGCATCGAGGCATGCGCCAGTTCGTCGATCAGGATCAGGTCGTCGCGGCCAGCCAGCGCCGGGATGATCCCGGTATTGGCGAGATAGCCCGATCCGAAAACGCAGGCGGCCTCGGCGCCCTTCAGCCGCGCCAGCCTTGCTTCGAGTTGCGCATAGAGCGGGTGGCTGCCGGTCACGAGGCGCGAGGCGCCGGCGCCGGCGCCGTATTTTTCCGCCGCTTCCGCAGCGGCGCGCTTCACCGCCGGATGCTGGCTGAGATTGAGATAATCGTTGCTGCAGAAGGACAGCAGCCGGCGGCCGTTGCGGGTGACATGCACACCGTCGCCTGCGTCGGTCTCGACGATGGTGCGGCGCAGTCTGTCACGCTGGGCGCCGGCAAGCTTGTCGCGGGCAAAACGGTCGAGGGATCGCATGGCGGGCGGACCATGCCCCGGTTGGACCGGGGCGTAAAGTCGGCGATAACGGGCGGGACGAAATCGCGGAACAATCCCCGACGCTTGCAGAAGGTCCGGCCGAGCATGGGCTATCTCGTGGTATTTCTGGGTGGCGGGCTTGGAGCCATGCTCCGGCACGGGATCAATGTCGCGGTCGCCAGGCTGCTGGGCGCAAGCTTCCCGTGGTCCACCTTTCTGATCAATGTCAGCGGCTCGCTGATCATGGGGCTGATCGCGGGCTGGTTCGCCTTCAAGGGCGACGCGCCGCAGGGCTGGCGGCTGTTTCTGACCACCGGTCTGCTCGGCGGCTACACCACATTCTCGGCCTTTTCGCTCGACACCGCCTTGCTCTACGAGCGCGGCGAATGGGGTCTCGCGGCCGCCTATATCGCGGGCTCGGTCGCGCTGTCGATCGCCGGATTGTTCGCCGGACTGTGGATCGTGCGCAGCCTCGCTTGATGAAAAGCCAAGCAGAATTGCCTTAGCTTGCGGCAGCGCAACCGCGAGGCGGCTGGCCCCTGCGCCGACGGCCTTCCGCATTCCATCGTCAACTCAAGCGGTTAGGCCGAAGCTTCGGCCGTCCGGCGATTGCATACAATAGCCGGAACTTGGCCCCGAACTTGCGTAGCTCCTCCTGCCGGGCTTCGAGGAGGTACGCTGTGCCAGTCAGGATCGAAGCCGAACCCTATCCGCTTCAGATCGACATCAGCCGGTCTGCACTCGTCATTATCGACATGCAGCGCGACTTCCTGGAGCCGGGCGGCTTCGGGGCCGCGCTTGGCAACGATGTGTCGCTGCTCAAGGCGGCGGTCGAACCCATCCGCAATGTCCTGAACGCCGCACGCGAAACCGGGCTCCTTGTCATCCACACCCGCGAAGGGCACCGGCCGGATCTGTCCGATGCGCCGCCGTTGAAAGTCGACCGCGGCGACCCCGCGACCCGCATCGGCGCCCCCGGCCCGATGGGGCGCATTCTGGTGCGCGGCGAGCCCGGCCACGACATCATCGCGGAGCTTTACCCGATCGCCGGCGAGCCGGTGATCGACAAGCCGGGCAAGGGCGCGTTCTACCAGACCGATCTCGAACTGATGCTGAAGAACCGTGGCATCGAGACGATGCTGGTGTGCGGCGTCACAACGGAAGTCTGCGTCAACACCACGATCCGCGAAGCCAACGATCGCGGCTTTCGCTGCATCGCGCTGTCCGATTGTTGCGCCTCCTATTTCCCGGATTTCCACGCCGCCGGCCTTGCGATGATCAAGGCGCAGGGCGGGATCTTCGGCTGGGTCTCCGATTCACAGAAAGCGATTGCCGCGATCGCAGCGCATGGCGCGCGCGCGCAGAAGATGCCGTTTGGGATCATCGAAGGGGGAGTGCGATGACTGACATTGCTAGGTCCGACCTGGCGAAGTCCCGTCCCGCGCTGTGGACGCCGGGCGACTGGAATGCCTTCTTCGGCTTCGGCACCAACATCCTCGTCAACATGCTGGTGCTGACCGGCCTCTTGCGTTTCGTGCTGAAGATGCCGGATTCGATCGTGTTCGGACGCATCCTGCCCGCGATGGGCCTGATGATGTTCCTGTCCACGATGTATTATGCGTGGCTCGCTTATAAACTCGCGCTGAAGAGCGGACGGTCCGATGTCTGCGCGTTGCCGTCCGGCATCAGCGTGCCGCATATGTTCGTGGTCACCTTCGTGATCATGCTGCCGATCTCGCTGAAGACCAACGATCCGATCAAGGGCTGGGAAGCCGGACTCGTCTGGGTGTTCTTCCAGAGCTTCATCCTGATGATCGGCGGCTTCATCGCGCCCTATATCCGCAAGATCACGCCCCGCGCCGCGCTGCTTGGCACGCTTGCCGGCGTCTCGATCACCTTCATCTCGATGCGGCCGGCGCTGGAAATGTTCCTGACGCCGCAGATCGGGCTTCTGTGCTTTGCCATCATCCTGGTCGCCTGGTTTGGCGGCGTGCGATATCCGAAGGGCATTCCGGCCGGCCTGATCGCGATTGCGGCCGGCATGCTGATCGCCTGGGGCTCGACGCTGTTCGGCTTCAGCATCGGCGGCCTGAGCGTGGACAGGGTGACGGGCGCCTTCGCCAATTTCGGCTTCTCGGTGCCGGTCCCGGCGTTCGGGCATGTGTTCTCCGGTTTCGAGTTCCTCGGCATCATTCTCGTCACCGCGATCCCGTTCGGCATCTACGATCTCGTGGAGGCGATGGACAACGTGGAGAGCGCGGAAGCGGCGGGCGATCACTTCCTGACCACGCAGGTGCTGACCGCCGATGGCGTCGTCAGCCTGATCGGCTGCCTGATGGGCAACCCCTTCATCAACGCGGTCTACATCGGCCATCCCGGCTGGAAGGCGATGGGCGGACGCATCGGCTATTCGGCCGCCACCGGGATCATGGTGATCGTCCTGTCCTGGTTCGGCATCGTCGCGCTGATGCTGGCACTGATCCCGCTGGTCGCGATCTCGCCGATCCTGCTCTACATCGGCATGCTGATCGGCGCGCAGGCGTTCCAGACGACACCGACGCATCATGCGCCGGCCATCGCGCTGGCGCTGACACCGCATCTGGCGGCCTGGGCCAAGACGCTGATCGACGGCGCGCTGGGGGCGGCCGGCACCACGGCCGCCGCGGTCGGGATCGACAAGATGGCGATGCAGGGCGTGATCTATCACGGTCTCGAAGTCATGGGCGGCGGTGCCATCCTGTCCGGGCTGATCCTCGGCGCCATCGGGGTGTTCATCGTCAACCGGGACTTCGTCAAAGCGTCCGCCTTCGCGCTCGCGGGCGCAGTCCTGACCTTCTTCGGGTTCATGCATGGCGAGGCTGTGGGCTTCGCGGTCACGCCCCAGGTGGCGCTGGCCTACGCCATGGTGGCGGCCTTCCTGTACGGCTTGAGCCGGCAGGGCCTCGGCCTTTCGGTGCCGGTTCCGGAACCCAAGGCCGCGGCGACGCCGGCCGAATAGGGCACGCAACCCGGTTATTCCGGGTCGTGACTTGAACGGGACGCGCTTCACGGGCATGTCTTGCGCCATGCCCGACGCCGCCGAATCCGAAGCGCTTTTCAGCCGGGCACCGGTGATCCCGGTGCTCACCATCCATGATTACGAGACCGCGGTTCCGCTCGCGCGCGCCCTGTGCGACGGCGGCCTGCCGGTGATCGAAGTCACGCTGCGGACCCGCGCCGCGCTGGCTGCGATTGCAGCCATTGCCGCCGAGGTTCCGGACTGCGTGGTCGGCGCCGGCACGGTGGTGCGCCATGTCGATGCCGCTTTCGCAATCGACGCCGGTGCGAAGTTCCTGGTCAGCCCCGGGACCGATTCCGTGCTGGCCGAGACCTTCACCGAGATCGAAATCCCGGTGCTTCCCGGCTGCGCCAGCGTCTCCGAGGCGATGGCTTTGTCCGACCTCGGCTTCGAGATCCTGAAGTTCTTTCCCGCCGAACCCTCGGGCGGCGCCGCCTGGCTGAAGGCGGTCGCGGCCCCGCTGCCGCATATCCGCTTCTGTCCGACCGGCGGCATCGATATGCGCAACGCTCGCGACTATCTCGCGCTGCCGAACGTCGTCGCGGTCGGCGGCTCCTGGGTCGTGCCGCAGGACGCGCTCGCTGCAAAGGACTTCGCCCGGATCAGGGCGCTCGCGCGCGAGGCGTCGGGTCTGCGCAACGGATGACGCCCGGCACGCCGCCCCGCCGCAAACGCCGGGCCTTCGATTGGCCAACGGCCGTTCTGGTCTGCCTCGTTGTCGTGTCGGCAGCCTATGTGTTCTGGCGTGACGGCGCTGCGCGGTTTCTCGAGGTGATCTGGGCCGACGCCGGCCTGTTCGCCACGATGATGCCGAATGTGCTCGCCGGCTGCCTGATCGCGGCCCTCGTCACCATCCTGCTGCCGCGCGACACCGTGGTCCGCTGGGTCGGCAAGGACTCCGGCTTCAAGGGCATCCTGATTTCGGCCGGCGTCGGCATCATCGTGCCGGGCGGCCCTTACACGATCTATCCGATCGCTGCCGCCTTCTTCGGTATGGGCGCCGACGCTGCGGCGATCGTCACGCTGATCACCAGCTGGACCACGATCGGATTGAGCCGGTCGCTGGTCTGGGAACTGCCGTTCCTCGGCTTCGACTTCGTGCTGTGGCGCTGGATCGCGGCGCTGCCGCTGGCGGTGCTGGCCGGGCTGATCGTACGGGCGATTGAGCGGTACTGGCGGGTGAAGGCGTCGCGGCCGTGATCGACATCATCGTAACGGCTGCGCTCTGGATCATCGTACTGGCGCTGGCGCTCGGCGTCGCCCGGCGAAGCGTGCCGCTTCTGCGCGAGAGCGCGACCTCCGGCGGCCGTGATTTCGTTCGCCTGATCCCGCGAATGGCCATCGGCATGCTCGGCTCGGGATTTATCGCCGCCGCGCTGCCGCAGGATAGTGTCGCCTATTGGCTGGGTTCGTCGTCCGGTGTGTTCGGGATCGCCATTGCGACGATCGCCGGCGCGATGACGCCGGGCGGGCCGGTGGTCGGGTTTGCGATTGCCGCGGCCGCTCTCAAGGGCGGGGCCGGCGCCCCGCAGGTGATCGCCTATTCCACCGCCTGGGCGCTGTACGCGTTTCCGCGCCTGCTCACCTACGAACTGCCGATCATGCCGGCGCAGGTGGTGTGGTTGCGTGTGGTGGCGAGCCTGCCGCTGCCGTTCATTGCGGCCTGGCTGGCGCTGCTGATCGGCAAGCCGTAGCCGCCCGGTCTAATGCATCGCGCTCGCCGCGCGCGGGATGATCGCGCCGTGATGGAGGATCACTTCCGACGCGAGCTTGTGACCCGCGATGGCCGCATCGCCCGGATTTTCATCGGCGAGCCGGGCCGCCATGTAGCCGGCATTGAAACTGTCACCCGCCGCCGTGGTATCGACCGGCTGCACCACGGCGGGGACCGGTATGAATTCCTTGTGGCCGCCGGCTGCGACCAGCGCCGAGTTCGGGCCGTTCTTGATCGCGATCTCGCCAATGCCGAAAGCCTGAAGCCGTTCGATGGTGGCATCGGGAGAAGGATCGCCCCACAGCAGCGCCTCGTCGTCATAGGTCGGCAGCGCGATATCCACCCGCTTCAGCGCCTCCATGAAGACGGTCCGCGTCCGTTGCAGATCGCCGCGCCAGGCCCGTGGCCGGTAGTTGCCGTCAAACACGATCTTGCTGCCGGCCTTGCGCGCCATTTCCAGCAGCGCCAGAAAACGGCCGAGCCCCTGATTGGAGTAGATCGACAGGGTGATGCCGGAGAAATACACGATGCGCGCGCCGATGATGCTCTCGGCGATGCGTCCCCAGTCCGGCAATTCGAACAGCTCGCGCGCCGGCGCGCTGTCGCGCCAGTAATGGAAGCTGCGCTCGCCCTTTGCGTCGGTTTCGATCAGATAGAGGCCGGGGAGGCGACCCGGCACGCGCATGATCAGATCGGTGGCGATGCCTTCGGCGGCCGCGAGCGCCACGATGCGATCCGAATAGAGATCGTCCCCGAGCGCGGTCGCATAGGCGACCGGCAGGCCGCGGCGGGCGAGATAGACCGCGGTGTTGAAAGTGTCGCCGCCACAGGCCTGGCTGAAGCGGCCATCCGGGCCGCGCGCCATTTCGATCATGACTTCGCCGATCGAGACAATGCGCTTGGTCTGGTCGTTCATGGGATTGCCGCGGCTTGTGCTGAAGTTGCGGGCACCATGACCCGTCCGGATACGGTTTGGCAATCAAACCCGCGCCGGAACCGTTCCCGACATCGTCCGGTGACCACCTGAGCCAACGCCGGGGCCTTGGCAGATCGGTATGTTATACTATAACAATATGCAGCCCTGCAAGAAAGCCGATGACCGAGCATCACCACCACCATCGCCACCCTCATGGGCATGCGCATCCGCCGGCCGCGGTCGGGCCGTCGATCCTGCGCCTTTCGGTGGTCGAGCGGCTGCTGGTTGCGGTGGTGCTGAGCGGCCTCGTCTGGGCGGCGGTGATCTGGGTGATGCGCTGATGACCATGCATATCGCCACGCCGCAACTGCGCCTCACGGATCTGACGCTGGGTTACGACCGGCATCCGGCCGTGCATCACCTCAGCGGCGAGATCCCGCGCGGCGCGCTGCTCGCGGTGGTCGGTCCGAACGGCGCCGGCAAGTCGACGCTGTTCAAGGGCATCGTGGGCGCGCTGAAGCCGCTGTCGGGCCGTGTCGATCTTCACGATGTCGCGGCGAAGGACATCGCCTATCTGCCGCAAGCCGCCGAGATCGACCGGACCTTCCCGATCAGCGTCTATGACCTCGTCGCGATGGGGCTGTGGCGCCGGACCGGATTGTGGGGCGGCTTCTCGAACGCCGACCATGCCGCGATCCGCAACGCCATCGCCACCGTCGGCCTGACCGGGTTCGAGCGGCGCGCGATCGGAACCCTGTCCGGCGGACAGATGCAGCGGATGCTGTTCGCGCGCCTGCTGCTGCAGGATGCCAAGGTCGTGGTGCTCGACGAGCCTTTCAACGCCATCGACGCGAAGACTTCGGCGGACCTCGTCGCCCTGGTGCAGCGCTGGCACATGGAAGGGCGGACCGTTCTGGCAGCCCTGCACGACATGGATCTCGTGCGCGCGACGTTCCCGCAGACGCTGCTGCTGGCCCGCGAGAAGGTGGCCTGGGGCGACACCGCCTCCGTCCTGACCAGCGCCAACCTGCAGAAGGCACGATCGATGTGCGAGGCGTTCGACGAAGAGGCTGCGGCATGCGCGGCGTGATGAGATCGGTCGTCTGCGCGGAATTCATCGCGTGGTCGCCCCCGCGTAGGCGGGGGCCCATATTCCAGAGTGGTGGCTATGGGTCCCCGCTTTCGCGGGGACGACG
>JAEWHY010000155.1 GCA_023387555.1 Pseudomonadota bacterium | reverse complement strand
GCTCAGCACGGTCAGGGGCACGGCGGAGCCAGTCCGCGCCGGCAGCGCCGCCGCGATCGCTGCGGTGGCGTCCTCGCTGTTGTCATCGACCATGATGACCGAGAACCGGCCCGGATAATCCTGGATCAACAGGGAGGTCAGGCTCTCCCCGATCGAATCGGCCTCGTTCCGCGCCGGGATGACGGCCACGATATGCGGCCATTGCGCAGGCGCCGGCGAGGGCTCATCGCCCAGCACCCGCGCCCGCCAGTAGTCACCGCGGAAAAATATGGAATAGGCCCAAATCGCGAGCGACAGGGCGCCGATCAGGAATGTCATGCGGCGGGTGATTAGCGCGTCGCAGCCGCGTTGTCATGGCGATGATGTTGCTGGACGCCGGCGCTCGACCGGCATCTCGCAAGCCTTAATCGCCGCGCGGGATCACCGGCAGCAGGAGGTGCGAGGGATGCGCCTCGTCGTGGTAGACCTTGTGCAGCACCGTGCGGTGGTCGCAGATGTGGTAGGGGATGTATTCGACATTGGTCGCCCCGCCGACGCCGGTTGGCACATCGAGACTGGTGATGTCGATGCAGATCCGGTGACCGGCCTTGAACATATTGGCGGTCGCCATCAGTTCGATGGCGTATTCAGTGACCTCGCCGGGCACCACGGACTTCTTCGCCGCCCGTGTCAGCTTGTGCCAGGGCTTCCACGGCTTTGACCGCTTCGGATCGAGTTCGCGCATCGAGGCTTTCAGCCAGCCACGCGTCAATTCGCGCTCCGGCAGATCGCGCGGAACGTCGCGCTCGCCCTCGCGGGCGGTGCGCACCGAAACATCCGGCCCGACATCGCTCAGGATGACGATCCAGTTGGTATCGTCCTGGTCGATCTCGGCGAACAGGTTGAGCACGATCGGACCTGCAATCAGCGTATCCTGCGGCAGCGGTTCGCTCATATAGCGCAGGCGCTGCACCGCGTTGGTCTGGGTGATCGGCATCTGTACGAAGGCGTCGGGCGCCAGCCGTCCGTCACTGCTCGACGGCAGGAAAGGCTGCGGTCGCAGCCGCCCCCAGCTCGAGAGATAAAGTTTGGTCCATTGCGTCTCGGGCAGCGGCCAGTCCTGTCCGGAGCGCCAGGCGTTCTCGCCCGTCACCCAGTATTTCACCGGCGGCTCGTCCATGATGCCGGTGTCGATGCCCTTCAGCCAGTGATCGTACCAGCGCAGGATTTCCTGGTGGAAGGACCGGAAGGGCCGCTCGAGATGCGAGGGGCCGCCGAAAGCGACCTTCTTCGGCACATCGATATTTCTGAACCAGTTCTGCGCGCCGTTGAGATGCGTCTTGTAGCCGTAGGCGTACCAGCCCGAGCCGGTATAGGCCGGGATGTTGATCTTGCTGAAATCGGCCTCCGCCTTTTCGACGCTCTCCTCCCTGTCATAGGGGTGGATGAGCAGGTCGAAGATCGCCGGCAGGTGCTGACCCTTCTGGGTCAGGATGTTGTAGACATGCGGATAGATCTTGAAGTCCGGGTTGGCCATCGCCTCGCGCCACAGCGCGTCGCGTTCGGGCGGCAATTCGCCCGGCTGGCCCTTGTTCTGGTGCGCGACCAGATTGATCGACAGCAGATAGCGGAAGAGATGCAGCACACCGCCGTGATATTCCTCGCGGAAGCTGCCGAGCGTGCCATAGGCGCCGCGCGGGTCGAACGGGAAGATCGCCTTCAGTGATGGCGGCTGCTGCTTGGCGACATTGAACTGCTCGGCGCCGAATCCGGAGATGCCGATCATGCCGACATTGCCGTCGCACCACGGCTGTTTGGCGATCCATTCGATCAGGTCGTAGCTGTCGAACTCGCGCGACCCGCCGTTTTCCGACTTGCCGATGCCGCGTGGCGCGCCGATGACGTGAATATAGCCGCGCGAGGTGAGGAAGCGGGTGTCGCCGGCTTCCAGCCAGCCGGTCCAGAGCGCCGACCAGGACGGCTGCGGCGTCAGCGCATCGGCGATATCGGGGCCTTGCAGGTCCTTGTTGTAGATGGCGAAGGCCAGGAGCGCCGGCAGTTTCTGTTTGGTGTCGGGCCGGTAGACGTCGATCGACAGATGCACGCCGTCGCGCATCGGCACCTTGATGTCGCGCTCCTCGATGAACCCCTCGAACTCCGGCGGCCGATCGTATTGCGTCGGCAATTCGTCGCCGGTCGCGGTCAGGAACGGGTTCGCGATCCTGCTCATGCGGCGAGCCTCGGCAGCGTTGCGATATCGAGGAGGAGATCGTCGGCCGGCGCCTCGCCCTTGCGGTGGAAGTCGACGGCAAGTTGCGCGCCGCTGGCCGGGCAATAATGCACGGTGCAGCAGAGGTCTGCGTGCAAATCGATGCGGTAGCGCTCCGGCAGTTTCTCGAACGTGACCGACTTCGCACCCTTGCGCCAGGCCGTGCTGTTGGATGCGAGAATGTATCCGACACGGCTCGTGACATGGATGCCGCGCTCGTCCTCGACCAGGAACAGGCCTTCGCTGAGCGAGGCGAAAGGCTGCGCGGCGCTCTTCTTCGCGGGGTCCGTGTCGAAAGTGCCGACCCGCGCCTTGCGGATCGCTTCGCGCTGGCGAACGGTTGCGGCTTCATCGACAGTGCCGCCGCTCACGACCACGCCGTAGATCTCGCGCGCGGTGTCCTCGCTGACCGCACCGGCCAGCACATCGTTGGCAACGGCTGCCGCCTCGCGCTCGAGCGGATCGCCCCAGCCGCCGCCGCCCTGCCAGATCACCGAGAAAACATCGCGATTGGTCATCGGCATCAGGCCGGGCTTGGGACCGAAACGCTCCCAGTTTCCGGCGTTATTCGGACGACCACCCTCGATCGCTCCCCAGCCCATGGATTGTACGACGGTCGAGCCCGGCCAGCCGCCGGCAAGTCCGGCGGTGTTCGGCGATTCCGCGCCATGAGTCATCACCAGCGCCATCGCCTTCTCGATTCCGCCGAGCGTCAGCGCGACTTCGGCGGACACGCCACCCCGATATTTGCCGGCACCGCCGGTATCCGGCGTGAGCTTGCGATGCAGATAGAACAGCGGCACCGCCTGCTCATTGCGTTCGACATCGGCGATGCAGGAGACCGGAGAGGTGATCGGTCCGCCGGCTTCGACGCCATCCCGGGTGGCGAATGCCCCCGATCCCGCCGCCAGCGGGTCCATCAGATGCAGGCCGAACGGTTCGCCGTACTGATTGATGCCCCCGAGATTGAAGGTCGCCATGCAGCCGTCGCTGATGCATTGCGCGCGGTGGCGATATTTCGGTGAGGTCGCCAGCAGCTTGTTGAGCGCGGCCATCGATGCGTTGCTGACCGACCAGATGGTTTCCACCGTCGCCGATCCGACCGGCGCCGGAAATTGCGCGGTGCAGATCAGCCCGTCCGGCGCGACGATCTCCACCGGATCGAGCAAGCCCTGGTTCCACTGGATGTCGAAGCCGAGCGTGGTCAGGATGCCGCCGGCGCAGCCGCCGACAAGCCCGGAGCGCGTGGCATTGATGAAGCCGGGCGCCTGCTTGCTCGAGCCGGAGAAGTCGAGCGTCAGCTTGTCGCCGATCTTGGTGGCCTTGCAGTCGATCTTGTAGAGCACGTTCTGGTGGCCGTCATGCTCGATGAAGTCGGCCGCATGTACGGTGCCGTCCGGCAATTCGCGCAGACGCGCCCGCAATCTCGCTTCGGAAGAGGCGATCATGCGCCGCATCACGTCGGTGACGGTCCTTGCGCCGTAGCGATCGACCAGTTCGGTGACACGGCGGCGCGCGACATTCACGGTGGCGATGAAGGCGCGGATATCGAGGCCGAGCTGATCGGGCAGGCGCGAAGCCGTCACGATCATCTCCAGCACGTCCTCGCGCATCTCGCCCTGATCGACGAGCTTCACGCACGGGATGCGGATGCCTTCCTGCCAGACTTCCTTCGCCTTCGGACACCAGCTTGCGAAATCCATGCCGCCAACATCGGTCTCATGCGCCTCGACGCCAGCCCATGCGATGATTTCGTCGCCGGCATAGATCGGTCCGATCATCTGCACGTCATTCTGGTGCAGCGCGCCGATATAGGGATCGTTGCCGATGAAGATGTCGCCATCCTTCACCTTGAGCTGCGGCTTGCCGTTGATATGGCGGATCACCTGGCCGCAGACCGGCGCCTGGAACGACACCTGGAAGCCCATCGACACCACGGCGCCGTCGGGGAGAAACAATCCGGTGAAGAAGTCGGATGCTTCGGTCACGGTCGGCGAACCGGACACCGCTTGCAATGCGATCCGCATTTCCTCAGAAATCGCGACCAGACGGTTGCGGATCACCTCGAAGGTGACAGCGTTGATCTCGCTCATGATGCGAGCCTCACATGGATGTTGCCGAAACGGTCTGCACGGGCGGTGGCACCGGGCGGCACCACCACGCTCTGACCAGGAAATTCGATGATGGCGGGGCCCTGCGCGCTCTCGCCGTCCTTCGGGAAGGACGTACGGTAGATCGCGGTGTCGACCGCCTGTTTGGCGTCGCGGAACACAACGGGACGGGTGCCGCGCGGCTCGAAGGCTTCGCCCTTGGTCGCAAGTGCCGGCGGGGGCAGGGCACCGGTGCCCATCGCACGCACCGAGATCAGCTCATAGCCGGCATTCGAGAAGGCGGCGCCACGTCCGAACAGGGTCTCGTATTGCTTCTCGAAGGTGTCCGTGACGAAGCGGAACGTATCGAGCGTGAAGGTTGCGCCGTCGAACGGAATATCGAGGTGGTTGGTCTGGCCGCGGAACTTGATGGCGACGAAGGTTTCGACGCGGATGCCGCCTCTCGGCCCGGCCAGCGCGAGATTGGCCTTCACCTCGTCGACGGCTGACGTCAGGGCGTTGGTGACGTGCGTCAGTTGCGCTTGCGTCGGCACGGCGCCGGGCGAAATGCGTGCATAGGCCGGCCGCTCCGCGGTGAATCCGAGGTCGGAATTGCCGGTGCCGTAAGCGGATTCCGCGGTCGCGGCCGCCGGCACGATGAAGCTGTCGAGCCCAAGTTCGTCTCCGAGCACCCAGGCATGCGAGGGACCGGCACCGCCATTGGCGAGCAGGGTGAAGTCGCGCGGATCGTAGCCGCGCTCGATGGTCATGCGCCGCAGCAGATCGGCCATACGGCTGTCGAGAATCTGCCGGATGCTCCAGGCCGCCTCGGTGACGCTCATGCCGAGCGGCTTTGCGACATGTTCATCGATGGCGCGCTTTGCAGCCGCCACATCGAGCTTCATGCGGCCGCCGATGAAATTGTCGGGGTCGAGAACGCCGAGCACAAGGTCGGCATCGGTTGCAGTCGGGCGGGTGCCGCCGCGGCCATAACAGGCGGGACCAGGATTGGCTCCGGCACTGCGCGGGCCGACCCGCAACTCGCCGAATTCGACATAGGCGATCGAGCCGCCGCCGGCGCCGATCGACTCCACGTCGATCGAATGCACGCGGATGTCGGCGCCCGCGACGGAAATCTCCGAGCGCATGATCGGCTTGCCGGACACGATCACGCCGACATCGAAGCTGGTGCCGCCGATGTCCATGGTGACGATGTTGTCGAAGCCGGCCTGCGCGCCCGTCGCGCGCGATCCCATCACGCCGCCGGCCGGTCCGGAGAACAATGCGAAGGCCGGGCGGTCGTTCAGCACCGCGGTCGGCAGTACGCCGCCGGCGCAGGTCATCATCAGCACCGGGACTTTCATGCCGGCCTTCTGCAATTTCGCTTCGAGGCTCGACAGGTAGCGTCCGGCGAGCGGGCCGAGTGCGGCATTGCCGGCGGTGGTCGACATCCGCGCATATTCGCCGACGCCGGGCGAAATCTCGTGCGAAACGCTGATGAAGACGTTCGGCAATTCTTCCGCGACAATCTCGCGCAAGCGCTTCTCGTGTACCGGATTGTGGGTTGCCCACAATGTGCAGATCGCGACCGCTTCGATCTCGCGGTCCTTCAGCTTGCGGATTTCCGCACGCGCCTGCACCTCGTCCAGTGGCTCGATTACCTGGCCCTTGACGTCGATGCGTTCGTCAATCTCGAACACCAGATCGCGCGGCACCAGCGGCGGAATGCGATTGCGCAAATAGGCATCGGTGCGCTCCAGCTCGTTCATGCCGGAGGTCTGCCGCTTCAGCCGGCCGATAACGAGCGTGTCGCCGAAGCCTTTGGTGGTGAGGACCGCGGTGCGCGCTGCGTTTCCGGTGAGCAGTGCGTTGAGGCCGACGGTGGTGCCATGGCCGAACCGTTCGATGCTTGAACAAAATTGTTCGAAGCTCAGCCCATAGGCTTCGGCAGCAAGGCCGATCGCATCAATCACGCCGGAGAGGACGTCCGCGGTCGTGGGCGACTTGAATACGCGCGTCTGGCCGTCGTCCGCCGAGACCCACAGGTCGGTGAAGGTGCCGCCGACATCCGTTCCGATGTAAAAACCCAAGGCCTTCCCCCGTCGTCCGCAACTTTGCTGCGGTGCCGCAATATGATTTTGTCGCGATCCTGCCTGCATCAGAACTTTCATTCGCAGCAGGAACGCTCTTGCATTCGAGTTGAACAACTGTACAAATCGTTTGTCAACGGGCTGCGAGAGCGAAAAATTTGCGTAACAGCCAAAATACCAGGACAGCCATTCTCGACGCAGCGGAGAATCTGTTTGCTGCCGCCAGCTTCGATATCGTGAGCATGCGCGATGTCGCAGCAAAGGCGCGCGTGCCGCTCGGGTTGATCAACTACCATTTTCAGAGCAAGGAAAAGCTGTTCGAGGCGATTATCGCGCGGCGTTCGGATGAGCTGAATGCGCGGCGACGTGCCGCGTTCGCGAGAATCAAGGGCAAGCCGGACATTCGCGAGGTGATCGATGTGTTCCTGCGCCCATATCTCGAATTGATGCTGGAAGGCGGCTCGGGCTGGCGTTCGTATGGTCGCTTGCTGGCGCAGACCGGTCAGCAGCAGCGCTGGACGCGCCTCATCTCACGACATTTCAAGGAATCTCAGGATATCATCCTCGGCGCACTCGAGCAGGCAGAGCCGCGCCTTTCGAAGGAAGCTGCTGCGCGAGGTTATGCGCATATGGTGTCGGTGATGTTCGGAATGTTCGCCGCCAACGATCTTCTGGTGGTCATCTCGCGGCGCGTCTATTCGGGACGCGACCTCGAACGAGCCTATGAGTTCGCCTTGCCTTTTCTTGTCGGTGCGTTCGCGGGGCTCGCCGAGTCCTGTGCGGCGCGGCCGGTCCGCAATGAGGCCGCTCGCGCATGATGTGAGGTTTCGAAGCAACGAATTCGGACGCGGGACCAACCTGCGCCGATCCAAAGGAGGAAAGCATGAAGAGAATTGCAGCCTATGCCGCGGCCATGTTGCTTGTGTTCGGCCTGACGCCGGCCAGCGCGCAGAAGAAGGTGACATTCGGACACCAGCAGGTGTTTGATCTCGCGCCGGTCCTGCTGGCGCAGGAAAAGGGATTCTTTGCCAAACACGGCATTGAGGTGGTGCTGAAGCCGATCCCGCTCAATTCGCAAAATCCGGCGGCCCTGGAAGCGGGCGAAGTCGATATCGCGATGCCGACCGCGTCCGTGCTGTTGCAGGCGGTCAATGGCGGGCTCGATATCGTCGCAGTGGCCGGCTATTCGGAGACGGTGAAGACCGACAGCAATTTCGGCATTGTGGTGCGGCCGGGATCGAACATCAAGACGCCGGCCGATTTCGTTGGCAAGAAAGTCGGTGTGCCGGGGCTGAATGCGTTCCTGCATGTCATGTTCCGCGAATGGCTGACCATGAAGGGCGTGGACTGGAAGAAGGTCGAGTTCATCGAGACCGTATTTCCCCAGATGGAAGGCATTCTGAAAGCCGGGTCGGTCGATGCGGTAATTGCGATCCAGCCCTTCATGGCGCGCATCATCGGAAGCAAGACCGGGGAACTGATGTCGCACTTCATCCGCGACATGCCGGCGGGCATGAGCATCACGGTCTTTGCCAGCAAGAAGGCCTGGGCCGACAAGAACCAGGATGCGATCAAGGCTTACCGTGCGGGCTTCGACGAAGGGGCGGCCTATGCTCATGCGCATCCGGATGAAGCGCGGGCGATCGTCGCCAAGTTTCTGAAACTGCCGCCGCCCGCGGTCGCGGCGGTGCATATCCCGAAGTTCGAGTCCAAGCTGATCGAGACCCATCTGTCTCCCTGGGTCTCGATCATGAAGTCGCAAGGCATGATCCGCGGCGACGTGAGCCTGAAGAACATCATCGTCCCGTGACAGCGAATGGCGGGCCGGTCCATCCGGGCCCGCCTGATCGGTTCCACGTTCACGTTCTTGCAAAAGGCAAACCCATGTCAGCCACCAGACTTCCCGACAGTGCCTACCTCGTCGGCAGCATCGGCCTCGATTCGGTCGACGAGATTCTCCAGACCGTTGGCCGGACGATCGGATCGCGGCTGAAGCGCGTGCCGGACGGCGAGATCGGGCCGCGGCGGCTCTGGGCAAGCTTCCAGTATCCGTTGCTGCGGTCGAGCCCGTTCCTGCGTCCCGACCCATCGGGCGCGGTGCGTGCCACGTCGAAATTTCCGCTGCTGGCGCTGGCCGAGGGCGTGGAGCCGGACGAGGTCACGTTCGGTGAGCTTGGCTATGCGCGGGAAGCCCGCGCGTCCTATCTGGACCTGCAGGCCGCCAAGAAGCGGGGCGACTTTCCCGACCATGTTCGCTTGCAGGTTTGCATGCCGACGCCATACGGGATCGTCTATGCCTTTGCCGCGCCGAAGGATGTGCTGGCGATCGAGGCGGCCTACGAGAAGGCGATGACCGCCGAGGTAAAGCGGCTGTGCGATGCGATCCCGCATGAGCAGCTCTGCATCCAGTGGGATTTCTGCCACGAGATGATCGCGCTCGACGGGCAGCCGCAAGACTGGTTCCCCGCAACCGGTTCATCGCAAGCCGAGATCATGGCGCGCATACAGCGCATCTGTGCGGCGGTACCGGCCGATGTCGAACTCGGCATCCACTTCTGTTACGGCGATTTCGGCGCCAAGCATTTCATCGAGCCGAAGGACGCCAGTCGCATGGTCGATGTGGCGAACGACATGGCGAAGTCGGTCGGCCGGCTGATCAACTACATGCATTTCCCGGTGCCGGTGGACCGCACTGATCGGGCCTATTTCGCTCCTTTCGCCAATCTCAGGCTCGATCCGCGGACGGAAATCTATCTCGGCGTCGTGCATGTCTCCGCGGGCGTGGAGGGCGTGATCGCGCGGATCGAGACCGCCCGCGAGTTCGTTCCGGTATTTGGGATCGCCACCGAATGCGGCATCGCGCGTGCCCGCAAGCCCGATCTCGTACAGCGGATCCTGGAGACCTATGCCGGCGCTTCCTGCAACCCCTCGTGAGGATCATGTGGCGGACGCGCAGCCGAACGATGCGCTGATTGCGTTCGAAGGCGTCGACCTGGCGCTCGGCGGCAAGCCGATACTCACCGGCATCGATCTCTCCGTCGGCAAGGGCGAGTTCCTGTCGGTGGTCGGGCCGTCGGGCTGCGGGAAGACGTCGCTGCTCAATCTTGCCGCGGGATTGCTGATGCCGAGCAAGGGCCGGGTCACCTATGCCGGAAAGTCGGTGACCGGGCCGCGCCAGGACATCGCGATCGTGTTTCAGGACTACGGCAAGGCGTTGCTGCCGTGGCGGACCGCGGCCGGGAATATCGCGCTCGCGCTAGAAGCCATCCGTTTCCCGAAAGATCTGCGGGAAACGCGAATCGCCGAATTGCTCGATCTGATCGGGTTGTCTGACCACGCCGAAAAATTCCCGAACCAACTCTCCGGCGGCATGCAGCAGCGTTTGCAGATCGCGCGCTGTCTCGCCCAGGATCCGGCGGTGCTGCTGATGGACGAACCGTTCGGGGCGCTTGACGCCATGACGAGGCAGGCGTTGCAGGACGAGGTGCTGTCGATTGCCGCGCGGACCGGTGCGACGGTGCTGTTCATCACGCATGATCTCGAGGAGGCGATTTATCTCGGTGACCGGGTGATCGCGATGCGGCCCAATCCCGGGCGTTTTGAAATCTCGTTCCCGATTGACCTGCCGCGGCCGCGCGATCAATTGACCACGCGCGAGCGGCCGGACTTCCTGCAGCTGAGGCGGTCGCTCTTCGACGTCATCAAGGAGGTCGAACATTGACCGGGGCGGGGCAGCGTTTGCGCTGGCGCGGCCTTGTCATTCCGGTCGGTTTCGTCGTGCTGGCCGAGGTGGCGGCACGCGTGACCGGATGGGAAAGCTCGCTGCTGGCGGCGCCATCGGCGATCCTTGCCGCATTCGGTGTCGCGCTCGCGGACGGCACGCTTGCGACGGCGACCTTGCAGACACTGGCAACCTCGCTCGGCGGTCTTGCGCTCGGCGCCGCGCTCGGCCTTGTCATCGGCATTCTGCTGGGTCTCGTGCGCACCGTGGATCGCCTGATGGAGTTTTCCATCGAGGCGTTTCGCCCAATCCCGGCGGTCGCGCTGATTCCGATCGCGCTGCTCGTCTTCGGCTTCGGCTTCCGGATGGAAATCGCCATCGTCGGCTTTGCTGCGTTCTGGCCGATCCTGATCCTGACGCGAGCGGCCGTGGCCGGTGTCGAGCCGCGGCTTATTCAGGTTGCGCGCGCGCTCGGATTTGGCGCGGCCGCGCGGGTGTGGAAGATCGTGCTGCCGGCGGCCTTGCCGCGGATCTTCGTGGCATTCCGGCTGGCGGCGGGGATCGCCCTGATCGTCGCCGTCACCGTGGAGATCGCCGCCAATCCGATCGGGCTCGGTTACAACATGATGCTCGCGCAGCAGTCTCTGCGGCCGGAGTTGATGCTGGCCCTGCTGGTGTGGCTCGGCATTCTCGGCTGGGCGCTCAACAAGCTGCTGGTGTGGTCGCAGAAGCGACTGTTCGGGCCAGCGGCCATGGTGCGGGTCGAACCATGATGGCGCTGCCTTCGCTGAATCGTGTCACATGGCTGCTCGCAAGTATCGGCGTCGGTCTTGTCTTCATTCTCTTCTGGTATGCGGTCGCCCGCGCGCGCCTGGTTTCGCCGGTGTTTCTTCCCGGGCCGGACCGCGCCTGGGACGCGCTGGTCTACGGGCTGACCGAAGGCGATCTGTTGGCGAAGACCGCGGCGACAGTCGAACGCATGATCTACGGCTGGCTGCTGGCGTCGCTGGTCGGGATCGTGCTCGGCGCCATGATCGGTGTGTCGCAGGTGCTGCGCGCCTATGTCGAGCCGACGCTGGAATTCCTGCGTCCGCTGCCGGCCTCGGCCATGATGCCGGTCGCGATCGCGCTGCTGGGCCTCACCAATGCGATGGTGCTCGCCGTGATCGCTTTTGGCGCACTCTGGCCGATGCTGCTGGCGACCGTGCATGGCTTTGCCGCGGTCGAGCCGCGGCTCTATCAGGTCAGCCGCGCGCTCGGACTGTCCCGGCGCGAGGTGATCTGGAAGATCGCGCTGCCGAGCGCGATGCCCGACATCCTGTCCGGAATGCGCGTCGGCCTGACGATCGCGCTGATCCTGGCGGTCGTGGGCGAGATGCTGGCGAGCCGTCCGGGTCTCGGGCAGGCGATCCTGCTCGCTGCGCGCTCGTTCCAGTCGGCGGATCTCTATGCCGGCGTCATCCTGCTCGGCGCAATCGGCTATGTCAGCGGCACGCTGCTGTCGCTTGTGGAGGCGCGGCTGCTGCGATGGCGCAATCCGCACACCTGAATGCGGACCGCCGGAGACGTCGGAGCCGGTGCGCTATTTCTCGCGGAAGGCGCGGTTGAAGTGGTCCGACATCGGCTTCATCAGATAGGACAGCACCGTGCGGTCGCCGGTCTGCACGAAGGCTTCGACCGGCATGCCCGGCACCAGCTTGACGTCGCCGAGCCGGGCCACCTGATCCGGCGGCAGCGCGATCCGGATGGTGTAGTAACCGATCCCGGTGCGTTGATCGGTCGTGATGTCCGCTGAAATGCGCGACACCGTGCCGTCGATCTCGGGCGTGGTCTGCTGGTTGAAGGCGGTGAAGCGCAGGATCGCCTTCTGGCCGAGCTGCAGCTGATTGATGTCCTGCGGGTTGACCTTGGCTTCGACCGTGAGATTGTCGGCGGCCGGCACGATCAGCATGATCGCGTCGCCTGCCGAGATCACCCCGCCGACCGTGTGGACGGTCGACTGGAAGACCGTGCCGTCCTGCGGCGCGCGGATGTCGATGCGGCGGAGCTGGTCTTCGGCGGTGACCTTGCGCTCGACGAATTCGCCGATCTTGGCGTCGACGTCGCGCATTTCCCTCGCGACCTCGCTCGACAGTTCCTGGTCGATCTGGATGATCTGAAGCTCCAGCTCGGAAATCTTGCCTTTCGCCTGGGCGGTGGTCGCGATCAGCTGTCCGCGCTCGCCCTGCAGGCGGGTTGCCTCGCGCTCGAGCTGGGTGAGCCGGTTCATCTGGATCAGGTTCTTGCTGAACAGGTCGCGAACGCCCGCCAGCTCGCGCTCGATCAGCTCGGTTTCCTTCGCCTTGGCATTCTGCTGCGCGGTGAGGCCCGCGATCTCCTCCTGCAATTGCCCGATGCGCTGGCGCAGCTGCGACTTCTGGCCGGCGCGCGCGGTGCGGCGCAATTCGAACAGTTTTTGCTCGCTGTTGAGGATCGAGCGCACGTCGGCGCCGGGGTCGGCTTCGAGCCATTCCGGGAACTGGATCGCTGCCGCGTTGTCGCGCTCGGCTTCCAGCCGGGCCTTGCGGGCCGACAGTTCATTCAGCCCGCGCGTCACGATCGAGAGATTGGCGCGGGTCACGGTTTCGTCGAGCCGCACCACGATATCGCCTTCCTTGACACTATCGCCGTCGCGCACCCGTACCTCGCCGACGATGCCGCCGGTCGGATGCTGCACCTTCTTGACGTTGGAATCGACCACGATCTGTCCCGGCGCGATCAGGGCGCCGGACAATTGCGCGGTGCTGGCCCAGCCGCCGAAACCCAGCACTAGAACGGCGACCACGACGCTGCCGGCCACGATGTGCCGGCGGATCGACGGATGCGCTGCGGATCGCTGTTTCATGCGGGAGCTCTTCCGGGGACGACTTGAAGCGGTTGCACCGCCGGTACCGGCGTGGGAGCCGGTTGCGTGGGCGGACGCTGCAGCACCTTGGCCAGCACCTGGTCTTTCGGCCCGACCGGATGTTGCATGCGGCCGCCGCCCATGACGAGGATCAGATCGACGGCTTCCAGCGCGCTCGGGCGATGGGCGACGATGACCGCAATGCCGCCGCGTTTGCGGACGCTCATCACGGCACGCGCCAGCGCCTCGTCGCCCTCGTAGTCGAGGTTGGAATTGGGCTCGTCCAGCACCACGAGGAACGGGTCGCCATACAGCGCGCGAGCCAGCGCGATGCGCTGGGCCTGGCCGGCGGAGAGGGCGCTGCCCTGCTCGCCGACCTGGGTCTCGTAGCCCTCCGGCAATTTGACGATCAGGTCATGCACACCGGCGGTCTTCGCGGCGGTGATGATCGCCTCGGGGCTCGGTTCGCGTTCGAAGCGCGAGATGTTCTGGGCCACCGTCCCGGCCAGCAATTCGACATTCTGCGGCAGATAGCCGACATGCTTGCCGAGCGCCTCCGGCATCCATTGATCGAGCGCGGCGCCATCCAGCCGCACATGGCCGCGGATTGGTTGCCACAAGCCGACGATCAGGCGCGCCAGCGACGACTTGCCCGATGCGCTCGGGCCGATGATGCCAAGGCCGTTGCCGGCGCGCAGGACGAAGCTGACGTCCTGGACGATGACCTTCTGCACGCCGGGGGGCGCCGCCGCGACATTCTCGACGGCAAGGCTGGCCGTCGGCGCCTGCAGCGGCATGACGTCCTGTTGCGCCGGGAACAGCGACAGCATCCGGTTCAGCCGCTCCCAGCCCTGGCGTGCGGCCTGGAAGCCCTTCCAGTTGGCGATCGCGAGATCGACCGGCGCCAGCGCCCGCGCCGACAGGATCGAGCCGGCAATGATGATGCCCGCCGATGCCTGCTGATTGATGACGAGCCAGGCGCCGACCGCGAGCACGCCCGACTGGATCATCATGCGCAATGATTTCGAGACCGCCCCGAGCCCGCCCGCCACGTCGCTCGACTTGCGGTGGCTCGACATGTAGCGGCGGTTGGCCTCGGCCCAGCGCGCCGATATCCGCCCCAGCATGCCCATGGCCGAGATCGCCTCGGCGTTGCGGATCGATATCTCGGCGAGTCCGTTGCGCGCCAGCGCGGCCTGCGAGGCGTCTTGCATCGGCTTCTTTGTCCAGATTTCGGTCAGGACGGTGAGCGCGACCAGAATGATCGCGCCGAACAGCGCCGCCATGCCGATCCAGAAATGGAAGAAGATGAAACAGATCGCGATATAGATCGGCAGCCAGGGCAGGTCGAAGAAGGCGATCGGCCCGGAACCCGACAGGAAGGAGCGGACATTGTCGAGGTCGCGCAACGGCTGCAGACCGTCGCTGCGATTGCCGGCGCGCAGCGGGATCTTGACGAGCGTCTCGTAGACCCGCCCGCTCAGCGCCTCGTCGAGGCTGGCGCCGACCCGCACCATCAGCCGCGAGCGGATGATATCGATGATTGCGAGCATGCCGAACAGGAAAGCCGCAATCACGCACAGGCCGACCAGGGTCGGCACCGAGCGGCTCGGCAGCACCCGGTCATAGACCTCGAGCATGAAGACCGAGCCGGTGAGCATCAGCACGTTGCTGACCGCCGAAAACACGCCGATTGCAATCAGCGCGCCCCGGCATGCGGACATCGCCGCGGAAAGCTCGGATTGCGGGGAGGCGGGACCTGCGGGGCGTTGCATTCGGACAATCTTTGACTTGAGCGACGGCCGATTCGCCGGGACCGGGCGAAGCCGGCACTATGCCAGCTTTACCGGCCCATGTGGCAATCGAAGTGCGCCCGCAAGGTTAGGGTTCGTCCAGTTGCGAAGGCTATGAACTGGACGGCCCGTTGCTAGATCCCAATCTCGCTGTTGGTGAAGTGGAAGTTTGAATTGTTCAGTTGCGTGGTGTGATGAATGCCGTGCAGCAGGATTTCCTGGCCATTGCCAAGATCGATCAGCAGGAAGTTGTCCTTGTCCTTGGTGATGGTCAGATCTTTGACATCGTCGTATCCGAACCCGTGGAGGCGGATGACATCCGCACCGTCCCGCGGATCGCCGAGCGTCATGTCGCGGATGATATCCCGGCCTTCGCCGGGCTCGAAATAGAAGCGGTCGCTACCCGAACCGCCGAACAGGATATCGTCACCGTCGCCGCCCCGGATCGTGTCGTTGCCGTCGCCGCCCTGGATGTTGTCGCTGCCCCATCCGCCCGATAGCCAGTCGTTCCCGGCGCCACCGATCAGCACGTCGTGGCCGTAATTGCCGCGCAGCGTGTCGTGGCCGTTTCCGCCGATCAGGCTGTCGTTGCCGTCACCGCCCAGAATGGTGTCGTTGCCACCAAGGCCATAGGCGATCACGTCGGACCCGTAGGATGAGTAGTTCTGATAGCCGTGGACGTTGTTGTGGCCGATCGCGATGGTGAGGGGCCTGGACTCGGAGCTGGCGCCGGTCTCGTCGGTGACGATGACGCCGATCGAATGGACTCCGAACGACGCCGCGCTGGTCGCGCTGAGCCGTCCGGTCTGCTGATCGATGGTGAAATAATCTGATGAACCCTCATCGAGGGAATAGGTCAGTTTGGCCCCGGCATCCGGATCGAGCCCCAGCATTTCTCCAAGCTCGGTGCCAGCCACGCTGGATGCGCCGACGGACGGATTAACATTGAACCCCGAGACGTAGGGCGTGTCGTTGACCGGGGAAATATTGACGGTCACCGTGCCGCTGTCGGTGCCATTGGCGCCGCTATTATCAACCGCGATGTAATCGAAGGTCGTCTGGCCGTTCCAGTTGTGATGCGGGCGGAAATAGATCGTGGCCGTTCCGTCCGATGCGTAAATAAGGTCCTCCAGGCTGCTATCCTTGAGGATCGTCGAGAAGCCGTCGAGCGAGAGATCGCCATTGAGCGGCAGGCCGGTCAGCTTGAATCCTGTTACGGTGCCGTCGACATCCGAGCCGGACAGGGTGACGGCGACATAGCCGTCTTCGGCACCTTGAGCGGTCACGTCATTTGCGATCGGCTTGTCGTTGGTGCCGTTGATCACCAGCGTCGCCAAATTGTTCACTGTCGTGTGGCCGTCGTAGACCTTGTACTTCACGACCACCGTGACGCTTTCGCCTTCCTGGAGCCAGGAGAAGGACTTCGGGTCAATCTTGATGTTGTTGCCGTCCCTGACGTAATTGACATCGACCACGGCCCCGGATTGATCGGTCGCGGTGACGACAACGTCCTTGTTCCTGACCCGCAGCACGTCATTCTTGTCGACGTCGAATACGCCGTTCAGCAGGTTGAATGTTTCCGGGCTGCCATTGTCGGTCGTGGTGCGGCGGAAGCCGATGCCGTTGAAACCGGAGATGTAGAGGAAAGAATCGAATTCGGCGTCGATCGTGTTCATCACGCCAATGCCGAAGCGGTACGTGTCCCCTTCCGTTGCCGTGAAGCTGAACTGCTGCCAACCGGAAGAATGGAGAACGCCGTCGTTGATGCTGTCTCCGATTGTAAAGATGTCCGACAGTTTGACGGTGGTCGAATTCGAGACGGAGAAGAACCCGTAATCGTTGAAGTAATTGGGCCCGGATGGCGACCCATATTCTGTCGATGTAAAATTCCACGAAAACGAGATCGTCTCGTTGGCCGCTAGCGTCAGATCAAATGCGATTGCTGCGCCATCTTTCGTCTTCGCGTCAAGGACGTCCAAGGCCCCTGCGTTGAGACCCAGAAACGCCTCAATCTCCTCTCGGCTGGCGCCCTCACTTGTCAGTTGGAGCGCATCGACGCCGCCAAAATTCGAGTTGGGGTCAACTGTGCCAAGCGGTTCATAGCCTTCAGGCAACATGAAGAACGACGGCGCGTCGTTCGTGCCGGTCACCTTGATCGTGGCGAATGCCGAAAGCTGCGTTCCGTCGGAAAGCTGCATCGTGTAGGGCACGACGATGGTGGCGGTCTCGCCTTTCGCGAGCGCGTCGAAGGCGGTTCCCGGCGTGATCCTGATCTGGTCGTTCTCGATCACGATCGCCGGCGTGCCAAGTTCGACCCCGTCGGGGCCTGTGATCGTCGCGTTGCCCAGAGATTTGAGCGTTTTCGTCCCTGAACTGTCCGGGGCATCGTTGGCGAGAACGTCGACGAATAGGATCTGGTTCTCGGTCATCGTCGCCGTGTCGTTGATCGCGACACCACCGATCTGCACGCCATCCTGCACGTAAATCACATGCTGGGTGCCGCCGACCGTGATCTGGTAGACGTCGAACTGTACGCCGTTGGTCACGCCGTCGGCGAACACGTTGTTCGAGAGCACGTTGTCGCCGATCTTGACGAAACCGTTCGACGGGTTCGCATTGTTGGTGAGCTGGACGAGATCGTTGTTGCTGCCGAGGATCCGCAACGGGCCGGTGCCGCCGATGCCGGTCAAGTCGCCGAGGTCGAACTGGATGACGTTGCGCGTCGCGTCGGTGGAGAGATCGAAGATCTCGACATTCGCGATGTTCGCAAAGCCGGAGCCGAGGACGTCGAGACCGCCGGCAAGGCGCAGGGTATCGACGCCGCCGCCAGCATCGATCGCAATCGCGTTGATGTCGCGGACGACGAACACGTCGTTGCCGTCGCCGGCAACGATGCTCTCGATGCCGGAGAACCGCAGTTGTCCGGTGGCGATGTCGATGGTCGAGGTGCTGCCGGAGACATTGAGGTTGTAGGTCAGGCCGGCCGCGCCGTTCACCCGCAGTTCGTCCTGGCCCTTGCCGCCCTGGATCTCCCAGCCGTTCGCCTCGTTCAGAGTGGACCAGGCGGCGAGGTTGTTGATAATAAAAGTGTCGTTTCCGGACGTGCCGACGAGGCGCTCGATATTGGAAAAGGCGATGGTGCCGAGCTTGGGCGCGGTCGCGGTGCCCTGCAACAGCGCAGAACCGCCGGACGAGCCGAGGCCAAGCTCCGCAACGATGCCCTCGCTCCGGTCTGAAAAATTCAGCGTGTCAAACCCGCCGCTGCCGTCGAGCGTCCAGCTGCCGTCCTTGTGGACATAGAAGATGTCATTGCCGGGGCTGGCGACGATTTCCTCGATGTTGACGAGGACGTCGTTGCCGGTGGAGAAGCTCTGCGCTGTGCTTTGCTTGACGCCGTTCACCTCGGTCACATTGAGGTGGAAGACGGCGCCGTTCGCGCTGTTGAAGGTGACCTTGTCGTGGCCGGCGCCGCCATCGTAATAGTCGTTGCCTTCGCCATGCCCGCCAATGATGGTGTCGTTGCCGCCTTCGCCATAGACGATGTCGTCACCGGCCGCGGCGTTGATGGTGTCGCCGAATTGCGAGCCGTAGATGATGTCCTGGCCTTCCAGGCCATCCGGTCCGATGAACACGCCGTTCGGTCCGGGCGCATTTCTGAAATCGACGACGTTCGGACCGGTGGGCGTTCCGGTTGGCGGAGGTGATCCAGCCGTGCCGGGGACGACGACCGGAGACGTCGGAGTTGGCGTCGGGGGATTTTGGTTGCCGTATATCGGCGTGAAGACGACGTTGAAAATGACCGGTAATGGATTGTCCGGCAGGGCCAGGGGCACCGAGACGGACAGCGGCGCACCCGAGCCGCCGGCCTGCGCCGATTGCGGATTGAGAGGGTCGGTCGTATTGTCGCCGCGGTCTTCCGGCGGGATGAACGGGTTCTGCTGGTTGTTATTGAAGATCGTAAAGATCTGCTGGATGATTCCGAGCTCTTGCTGCAGTTGACCCGGGGTTTTCTGAAACTGCTCCGCCACAACCTGTTGCGGGCCTGCGGGCGTCACCAGCCAGCCGAGCTGGGAACTGCTGACGGTGGCGATCAGCGCGCCGGTGCTCTTGTTGTAGAGATTGAACGAGCCGGTGGTGCCGTCCGGTTCGACCATCACCGAAAAACGCGTAGCGCCGTCGCTCGATGAGATCTCGACAAGCACCGCGGTGCCGCGGATGCCCATGGTGGCGACCGGCGTTTCGACCCGCATGTCGCCGGTTTTGGCAACCTGGCCGGCGACAAAGCTGAAGGTGCCCTGCACCAGACTGATCAGCGCGGAATTTCCCGTCCCGCCGGCAGCATAGACGAAATTGTCCAGCACCATGCGGGCGTTGGCGTTCAGGCTGAAGGTCGTGCCGTCGGCAAACACAATGGCGACCGCGGAATCGCCCGAGGTCTGAACCACATCTCCGCGGCGGACGTTGTCGCCGACATTGAGGGAGACCGTGACGCCGTTGCGGACGACGGTGGCCGACCCGCTTACGACATCGACACGGCCGATCACCGGCTGGCCGGATGCGGATTGGGCCCCGGCCTGCGCCTCCTGGCCGGGAGCGAGCGGTCCGGCCAGCGCCTCGACGACGCGCGGGCTCAGCGTTGCCCCTTCGGGGGAGACGAGGTGAGGGCGCCTTTCCGAGGCGAAATAGTCGGCAATGAAAAAGGAGCTCCCGTCCTCGCCGACGATCTTCAGGTCATTGGTGCCAACGCGCTTGAATTCACCGTTGAAGAGAAGATGCGCGTCGGGGACGGTGACGTAATCGTCGTAGATCCGCGGCGCGGAGCCGAGG
>JAEWHY010000145.1 GCA_023387555.1 Pseudomonadota bacterium | reverse complement strand
TGCTCAACCTGCGCGCCGCCCGGCCCGGGCATATCGTCGATATCGGCCGGATCGAGGCTTTGCGCATGCTCCGTGAGACGGATAGCGGCGCCATCCAGCTTGGCGCAGCGGTAACTCACGCGCAGATCGAAGATGCCACGCTGACCGGTGAAGCCGGCGCCCTGCTCCGCTTCGTCGCCGCCGGCATTGCCTATCGGTCGGTGCGAAATCGGGGCACCATCGGTGGCAGCATCGCCCATGCCGATCCGGCCGCGGACTGGCCGCCGGTGCTCTGCGCCCTGGGCGCGACGGCGCGCGTCATCTCGTCCGCGGGGCACCGCACCGTGGCGCTGCGCGAATTCTTTCGGGGCTATTTCGAGACCGCGCTCGCACCTGGCGACCTTCTCACCGAAATCGAGGTTCCGGCTCTGCCGGAGGGCACGCGCTGGAGCGTGGTCAAGGAAGTCGATCACCATGGCGGCTTTGCTCAGGCGATCGCCGTCTGTATCGCATCTCCCGGCGAGGCACCCGTGGTTTGGATTGGCGCGGTCGGAGATCAGCCCTTCGACCTCTCGCCGGTGGTCGCGAGCCGCGCGGCCGGGCGCGGGGACGCCGAATCCGGACGCGAGCTCTATGCCGCAATCGCCGAGGCGATACGACAGGTGCAGACGGATGGAGCCAGCGACCTCGCACGCTATCGGTTGCATCTGCATGCCGTGAACGCCGTTGCCGCGATCGAGAAGGTGTTCACGTCATGACCGCGCCAAGCATCGCGCCCCTCACGATTAGTCTGACCGTCAACGGGCAGAAACACGAGGTCCTCGTCGAGCCGCGGACCAGCCTCGCCGACGTCCTGCGCGAAAGCCTGATGCTGACCGGGACCCATGTCGGATGCGAGCACGGCGTCTGCGGCGCCTGCACCATACTGCTCGACAATACGCCGGTGCGCTCCTGCATCACGCTTGCCGCATCGGCTGACGGTCGCGAGGTTACCACGATCGAGGGCCTGTCGGGCCCCCTGCCCGATGCGCTGCGCGAGGCCTTCTCTGCAGAGCATGGCCTCCAGTGCGGCTTCTGCACACCCGGAATGGTTATAGCAGCGGCCGACCTGCTCGCGCGCAAGCCAGGCATTACGCCGAGCGAGATCAGGCATGAAATGAGCGGCAATCTGTGCCGCTGCACTGGTTACTCGGGCATCGTGAAAGCCATCTCACGTGCCGCCAACCAAATATCCGACACATCATTCAACGGGAGGAAACATGAATTATCTGCAGAATGAACCACGGTACGAGGGCATGCGTTCGGCGCGTATCCGGCGGTGGAGCGTGCGTGTCTTCGCCTCGGCCGTGCTGGCATTCGGCGGATACATGGCCCCGAACGACACGGCCCGGGCACAGACGGATTACCCCACGCGCGCGATCAAGATCGTCAACCCATTCGCGCCGGGTGGCAATACCGACATCATCGCCCGCCTCGTGGCCGCGCATCTGCACAAGGCCTGGGGGCAGCCGGTCGTGGTCGAGAACCGGGAAGGCGCCGGCGGCACGATCGGCACCGATGCGGTGGCGAGGGCCGCGCCCGACGGCTACACATTGCTGCTGGCGACGCTGGCGGCCACAGCCATCGCCCCGAGCGTCCACCCCAAGCTGCCCTACGATCCGCTGAAAGACTTCGCTCCCATCATCGGGATGACGATCGGCTACAGCGTGCTCGGCGTATCGCCGAAGTTGCCGGTGAAGACCCTGAAGGAACTCATCGACTACGCCAAGGCTCGTCCGGGCGAACTGATGTTCTCGTCGCCGGGAGCCGGCGTGTCGAGCCATCTGGCCATGGAGAACTTCGGGCACGTCACCAATACGAAGCTGGTGCACGTTCCTTACCGCGGCAGCGCGCCCGCCCTGGCAGCCGTCATGGCGGGGGACGTCCAGATGTCCTTCGATCCGATCTCCACGATGGCGCCGCTGGTGCTCGATGGAAAGATTCGTCCGATCGCCGTCGCCGGGCCGAAGCGTTCGCCGAAGCTCCCCGATGTGCCAACCACGACCGAGGCTGGCGAGCCCGCGATCCAGTCGGCGGCCTGGACCGGACTAATGGCCCCGGCCGGCACGCCTCCCGCAATCATCGAGAAGATCCAGAACGAGGTCGCCAAGATGCTGCAGAGCCAGGACTTCCGGGACCGCATGGAGAAGCTCGCCACGGAAGTGCTGGACATGCCGGCTGACAAATTCGCCGCCTACGTGAAGTCGGAAACGGAGGCCTGGGGGCAGATCGCAAAGCGCGTCAAGTCCAACGCGAACTGAGCGCCGATCGACTCAAGGAACACCAAAATGTCGAAGACATCATCCCGCGTGGGCATCTTGGGCGGCGCGGCCGTTCCCCACGCGCCTCAGCTCCTGAGCGTGCCGGCGAGCGAAGACGCGCAGCAGGTCGCACGCGTCCGCGCCAAGATGGCCGAGATGGGCGAAGCGTTCCGCAAACTTCAGCCCGACCTCGTGATCACGATCTCCAACGATCACGGCGACGACTTCATCCTGCACGCCGTGCCGCCGTTCATGTTTCACTGCGGCGATCGTGCACGCGGGATGGACGGCCATGCGGGCTGGTGGAACGTTGACGGCGAAGCCGGCTATGCGCTGATCGAAGCAATGATGGACGAGGGCTTTGACCCGGCCTTCACGCTCGATGCCGCGCTCGGCACCTTCTTCACCATTCCGGTGGAGTATTTTGGATACGGCCGCAACACGCCGATCGTCCCGCTGTTCGTGAACTCCTATGTGGCACCTCAGCCAAGCCCGACGCGCTGCTACGCGTTTGGTCAGGCGCTGGCGCGGGCGCTGACCCGGATCGGAAAGTCCGCAGTCATCATCGCCAGCGGCGGACTGTCGCATTATCCCGGAACAGCGCGCTATGCGTCGCCGGGGCCGGATCTCGACGTCGACAAGAAGATCTACGAGAGCCTCGCTGAAGGCAATCTGCGTTACCTCCTGAGCTTCGATGCCCAGGAGCTCGACAAGGCCGGCAATATCGAACTGCGGGCCTGGCTGATCCTCGCCGGGGCGCTCGGTTTCGAGCGCAAGCCGGACTACGCGCAATTCGAGCCGAACTGGCACCATACATACGGCCTGTTCGGCTGGATCGCGCCGGACCATGAGGAGCCCGGACGGCTCTGGTATCCGCCCACGCCGTCGCATCGGGTCGAACTTTCGCGGGCACTGCACCGGCTTCGGATCGATCCCGACGCCTGCCGAAACTACCTCGGCGATCCGCAGGCTTATGCAGCCGGATACGAGCTTCTGGACGATGAGCGCGATGCGCTGATCGGCATGAACGAAGAACGGCTGCGCGACGGCTTGCAAATTCACCCTCTGCTGGTCGCCGGAGCGCTCCGTCGTCTCGATGCGCTTCGCCGCGCCAAGCAACTCTGACTTCACAACTACCAAGGAAGGTTTACGAACATCATGTCTCGTACTGTCATCAATACGCCCCGCGGTCCCAAGGTCAAAGCTCCGCTCTCCCACGCGGTGAAGGTCGGCAATCTTGTGTTCGTGTCGGGAATGCCGCCCTATTTCGGCGATCGCGAGTTCGTCAAGGATGACTTCGAAGCCCAATTTCATCAGGTCATGAAGAACCTGATCGGCGTCCTTGAAGACTCCGGAAGCTCCCTCGACCAGGTCGCAAAGGTCATGGTGTATCTGACCCGCGACTCCGACTTCTGGCCGATGAACGAGCTCTATCGCCAGTATTTCAAGGAAGGAAACTTCCCGGCACGAACCACGATCGCCTGCAAGCTCGGTGTTCCCATTCTGCTCGAGATCGATTGCGTTGCGGAATGCACGCCGTCAGGCACCGCCGCATGACCAGACATGTCGAGATCGCCGGTGGCGGCATCGGCGGCCTTTACGTGGCGACCGTATTTGCGCGGCAAGGATGGAGCGCTCGTGTCCACGAGCGCTCCCCCGAAATCCGCGA
Organism: Pseudomonadota bacterium; assembly: GCA_023387555.1. GTDB lineage: Bacteria > Pseudomonadota > Alphaproteobacteria > Rhizobiales > Xanthobacteraceae > Pseudorhodoplanes. The sequence goes on along the minus strand of JAEWHY010000145.1, from coordinate 18,911 downwards.
GATCGGCGCCGGGATCTATATCAAGAACAACTCCATCGAGGTTCTCGATGAGTTCGGAATCTTCGATCCGCTGGTCGCCCACGGCGTCAAGCTCGATCGGGCCTTGCACATCAATCGCAAGCAGCAAGTCTTTCAGAACAGAAAGCTCGCCGGTCAGTCGCGGGTGCATGTGTTTCCCCGTCAGGCCGTGATCGACGCGTTGCGCGTCGCGGCCGAGAAGGCTGGCGTGGACATCGTCACCAATTCCACGGTCGCCGGCGCCGATCCGGCGGGGGCGCTGCTGCTCGAAGATGGACGGCGGCTTCCGGCGGATCTGGTGATCGGTGCGGACGGCGCTTGGTCGAAGGTGCGCGAGTCCCTTGGCGTCGGCGGCACTTGCCGAAAACTGCCGACGATCATCAATCGCTATCTGATACCGTCCCGCGAGATCACGCCGGATCTGGTGACCAGAGAATATTGGTCGGGCCGCTATCGCATCGGCATCACACCCTCGGGGCCGGACACGACCTATGTGTATCAGGTCAGCCCGGAATGGGACAAAGCCGCGACGGCACTGCCGATGGACCTTGCGCTTTGGACGCGCGCGTTTCCGATGCTTCAGCGTGAGCTGGAGATGATGCGGAAATGCGACGCGAGCCAGTACAATTACGCAATCGTCGACTGTCCGCGCTGGCAGAAGGGCCGGGTTGCGCTGATCGGCGATGCGGCTCACGGACTGCCGCCGACGCTCGGTCAGGGCGCAGGATTGACCTTGATGAACGCACGGGCGTTGGCCGCGGTCGTCCAGCAAGGAGGGCCGGTCGAAAACGCATTGCCGGAATGGGAGCAAGCCGTCCGTTTCATCAGCGACAAGACCCAGCGCTGGGCGATGCGGTACGATTTCTTCACGCGGCAATGGCCAACGGCCTTGTGGTTCGTGCGACCGGCCATCACCTGGGCATTTCGCTCGATTCCGGCGCTCAACTATCGCATGCGCATTGCCGATCGTGGCCTGCGCGAATCAACCGTCGGCCGTCTGATTCACGCCGACTGATCCTGGTCCAGCCGCAGGCGGAAGTGTCTGAACGGCAACGGCAACGGCACCTGTCACATGCCGGAGCCGCGCGAGGCATTGCTTGCTGGCCGACCGTCCTATCGTTCACTTTGAGGAGCTGTCATGAGCATGGGCGAATCCCCTGCACCGTCGCGTGTCAAGGGCCCGCTGGTCTGGCTCGACATGGACCAGAAGGAACTCGACGACGCCTATGACCAGAAGGTCTATGCACCCAACATGGCTGCGCTGATGGCGCGCGGTGCGTTCAACAGCGACCGCGCACGCGCGCGGCTCGGCGCCCCCGAACGCCACGCCTATGGGCCCTCGGAGTACGAACAGCTCGATCTGTTCAAGACCGATAAGCCGAACGCGCCGATCAACATCTTCATCCGAGGCGGTGCGTGGCTGCAGCGTCCGGTGAAGAACTACGCCTACATGGCCGAACCCTTCGTTCGGGCCGGCGCGCATTTCGTCGGTCTCGACTTCACCGGCGTCGACAAGACCGGCGGAGACTTGATGCCGATGGTCGAGCAGGTGCGCCGCGGGATTCTCTGGGTGTACCAGAATGCATCGCGTTTCGGCGGCGATGCTTCCAGGATCTATATCACCGCCCAATCCTCCGGGGCGCATCTGGGCGGCGTCATGTGTGTGACGGATTGGACCGCCCTCGGCGGGCCGAAGGATCTGATCAAGGGCGCGCTGCTGTCGTCCGGCATGTACGATCTCAAGCCGGTGCGGCTGTCCAAACGCTCGTCGTACGTCAACATCGATGATGAGATCGAAGAGGCCCTCTCCGCGCAGCGCCATCTCGACCGGCTCAATTGTCCGCTGATCCTGTCCTACGGCACTTGCGAGACGCCCGAGTTCCAACGCCAGAGCCGGGACTTCGCAGCTGCGGTTCAGGCCGCCGGCAAGCAGGTCACGCTGCTCGTCGGCGAGAGTTACAACCACTTCGAAATGCCGGAAATGCTGGGCAATCCCTACAGCCTGCTCGGCAGCGCGGCCTTGGAGCAGATGGGCCTCGCCTGATGCGTTCGAGCAAGGCGAGCCAATAGCGGGTGCACAGGCGCCGCCTCGGTCACCTGCTTCGATGCCTGTGAATGCCGTGGTGATCGAGGCGGCGCACCCCGTTCCAAAGCGGGATGCGCCGCCGGGTTCTTCTCGCCACCGCGAGCGCACGTTCGGCGCTATTCCGAACGCTTGGCGTTACTAACTTATTGAATTATTTGCAATTATTTCAAGGCCCATTTCGCCAATCGGGCGCTGGCGCTTCATGGCGAGGTTTGTTCGTTTAGCCTGAACCTGAGCCAAGACGAAATCGACAAGGCGCTCGCGAGGCCCAAGGGCTTCGCAAGCTATTTCCGGGAGGCCATCAACCGGGCCATGAAGCGGGCGCTCGGATACCATCCGAAATTCTGGATAGCCGTTGACGTGACTAAGGCAGGCCGCCTGCATCTTCATGGCGGCATGGCTATCCGGCAGCGCAGTGAGGTTGCCTAGCGCTTGATGCCCTGTCCGATGCTGGCGGCGAATGGGTCAACGTGCGGCACCGCGGCAAGCAGGCGCATATCGACCTGCAGGCTGATCTGGACGGCTGGGCGCGATACGCGATCCGGGAACGTGCGAAGGTTCGGCTGATCATCGCCGATCGGCAGACCCATGCCATTGCGAATGGGCTGATTGCTGAAGGGCGGTTTCTTTACGAGAGCTGGCGTCTTCAGCTAAAAAGCGTGCAGAAGCCTGTTGACTGGACCGCAGGCTGTAAGGAGGATTTCGGCATTTCGTGGCTCTGAGGGCGCCATGCACCGTCTAATCGCCTTCCTGCAAGGACTTTGTGTTGTCGCGATTACTGCGCTGTCGATCGTGGCTGCGACCGGTTACTCCCCGAATGCGGCCTTGGGAGTTGCAGCCGCTTTCTTTTGCTTGGGCGTCCTCGCCGTCTATTGGCCCATGCCGTCTATCTGGCTTACGCAGTTCGTCGGCAAGTTCGTGGTCGCGGTCGCCATCATGGGTCTGATCGGAATGGCTCAACTCAAGTCAGCTCATGACAAGACCGTCGCACAAGAGCGAAAGGAAGTGGTCGAAGCAGAACTGCAGGCGCTGCGGTCGAGCGATCCGGAGACATATCTAGCCAGACTCAAGGATACTGGTGATGGGCGATGGCTTTCCGAATTGAAGGCACTCGACGCCGAGGGGCACCGCGCAGTGATGAAATCGGAGATCGACGGGCTCGAAAAGACGCTCGCCGCTGTCCCCTCGTGGGACTTGGACGAGCAACACAAGGTCCTATACCGCCTTGCTTCCATCGATCCTGAAAACAAGAAGACGCGTCAACGGCGTGAGGCCGTGAAAGACGCGATCCAGATGCGCGACTACCCGCACCTGTTCGTTACGCTGGATGATTTCAAATGGTCCAAAGGCGGATTCGGATCCGTGTTCCTCGGCACGTTTGTCCTTCGGAACAAGCATCCGCGCGAGGTGAAGGATATCACTATCAAATGCACCCTTTTCGGATCCAGCGGAACACAGATCGATAGCGTTACAAAGACGATCTATCAGCGCGTGCCGCCTAACAAAACCAAACGGATCAGTGAACTCAACATGGGCTTCATGCATAACCAGGGCAGTCGAGCATCATGCTCAGTAACCGGAGTTGTAATTTCATAATGGCCACTCGCGTGTACGATCTGCCCAAATTCCTGGAAGGCGCCGTCAGCTTAGATGCCTACAAGCGCTGGCTCGACCGCAAGGCGGTCGCGCATGTTCGGAGAGACAGGAAGCGAGACAATTTGGAGGCTACGAGACAGGCCTACATGCGCGCAATTCACTCGGCCGTAATTCGAAGCGAAGGCAGAGATGCTTACACAGGCGAGCCACTCGACTGGTCGCTGATCGCAACCTACGACAATGAGAAATCAAAATCCGGAAGGCGAGCATACAAGGCGTCGCTCGCGCTACTCCCTACAGCGGATCACGTAGGCGACGGTCTTGGCCCTGCTGATTTCAAGATCTGCAGTTGGCGCACAAACAGCGCAAAAAACGACCTCTCGCAAGATAACTTCGTCGCTTTGTGCCGGCTTGTGGTTGCGTATTCTGATCAAGAGGCGCTCAAGTGATGACCATCTACACCGAGACTGAGTTGCTGAGAAACGCCGCCAAGAAGATCCGTGCGCGTGGTCGGGAAAAGTAGAGGCCGATCAGATGCTCGCAATGCTTTGCGAGGCTTTGCATGTTCGGCCGGCATCGATTGCCGCAGATCTGGAGATAACCTGAGGAACAGGACGGAACCGCTGTGCTGCATCGACTGCCGTTCAAGATTGTCCCGATCGAAATCGGTGCGAAGCGATACTTCAAGCGGCGTGCAGTTGAGAGCGGCGAGCAATCCTAAAATCACTAATCCCCCACCCGGCTTCTCAGCACCGCGAAGCGCGACACAACTCACTCGGACAAGGCCCGGTCACAGCCGGGCCTTTCTGCTGTTCATAATTACAAGGATAGAGACGGGACACACAATGACCAAAGATTATGCCGAGTTGCAGCCGGATGCCGGCAAGCAGCGCGGCGCGCCTGTCCCTGCTACAATGACCGCTACGTTTTGCGCTACAAATTCGCTACAAAAAGACCCACTATTGACGGTCTAACTTGTTGAAATCTCTAGATCATTTGAATTGGAGCGGGTGAAGGGAATCGAACCCTCGTATTCAGCTTGGAAGGCTGCTGCTCTACCATTGAGCTACACCCGCATCCGGCCGTGCCGGGCACGCTTGGTTCCACAAAACGCCGCCAGAAACAAGACCTATAGGGCGGTAAAGCGCCGATCGCGCAACGATCGGCCCTGCCCTATTTTGCCGCAGGCGCCGGCGCGGTTCCGAGCAGCGCCTCCATGGCCAGCCCGAGCGCCAGCAGCGCAGAATCGCTGCCGACCGGCCCGTCGATCTCGATGCCGACCGGCAGCCCGCGCGGCGTCATTCCGGCGTAAAGCGACAGCCCCGGAATCCCGGCATTGCTGCCGGGATCGGTGTTGCGGATCATCGTGAAGAAGGTCGGCGCCGGCTTGCCGCCGGCAATCGACATCTCGCCCGAGCCCTTCTCGGCGTCGATCGGCACCGCCGGTGCCGGCGTGGTCGGAAACAGCATGGCGTCGAGGTTATTGGTCCTGAAATAATCCGCATAAAGCTTCTGCAAGGCCGGCCGGTGCACCTTCATCGCGTCCGGATAATCCTTGCCGAAGGCGTCCTTCAGGATTGCGCCGAAAGCGCCCTGCACGTCCGGGCTTTTGATCTTTCCGGCAATGTCCTGGAGCGTGATGCCCTCAATGCCCGACGCCTTCAGATAGGCCGGGATGTCCTCGACCGGCTCATGCAGCGCCACCGGGAACGACACCTTGGCGTTGAGGTCGGCCAGACCCGGAAGGTCGCCGTCCACGAACACGACGCCCGCAGTTTCGAGCTTGCCGCGCGCGGCCTTCGCCACCGCCTCCAGCTCCGGATCGAGCCCGTTCCAGAACGATGTCGGAATGCCGATCCGCTTGCCCTTCAGCGAGGCTGCGGCCGCAACCGGCGTTCCGGTGATCACGGCATCGAGCAGCGCGACATCGGCCACCGTGCGCCCCATCGGCCCGACGGTGTCGCGCGTGCGGCTGATCGGCACCACGGCGTTGGTGTCGTTGTAGCGCCGCTCCGCGCCGCCATTGCCGACCGAGGGACGCAGGCCCACGGTCCCGGTCAATGCCGCCGGAATACGGGTCGAGCCCCCGGTGTCGCTGCCGAGACCGGCGGGCACGACGCCGGCAGCAACGGCCGCTGCGGTCCCGCCCGACGAACCGCCGGGGATGCGCGCCGTGTCATAGGGATTCTTCACAGCACCCGCGAATGACGCCGCATTGGTGGAGGTGATGCCGAAAGCGAGTTCGTGCAGATTGGTCTTGCCGATCACGATGGCACCGGCATCGATGAGCTTCTGCAGCGAGGGCGCATTCGCCCGGGGCCGGGCATTGCGCAGCGCCTCGGTCCCCCCGGTGGTCGGCATGTCAGCGGTGTTGATGTTGTCCTTCACCACGATCGGCAGTCCGGCCAGCGGCGGCAACGGGCGGCCGGCTGCAACGGCTTCATCGACCTTCCTGGCCGCAGCCAGCGCCGCCAGCGGATCGAGCGTGATGAATGCGTTGAGAGCCTTCGTCTCCTCGGCCCGCGCGAGCGCAGCCGTGACCGCCTGCGTCGCCGTCATCCGCTTTTCGCGAATGGCGGCGGCGATGCCGGCCGCGCTTTGCGCCTCCGCGGACGACGGCACCTGTGACGATCCTTGCGCCGACGATCCTTGCGCCATGGCGGCCCCCGTCAATGGCAGGGCCTGAGCGGCCGTAACGCCAAGAATTGTAACCAGAACGTCGCGGCGAGATGCATCGCGCATGATGGGCCCCTGTGTTGACCGGGCCAGTCTACACGGAATCCTGGCAAGCACAGCCTGTCACACCGGCCGCGCCGGCGGCTGGCGAAGGCTCACGCACCGGCCTTATCCGGGAACGGCCGCCTCAAACTCGGGCGCAAGCCGCCAGCCGATGCCCACGCCTCCCGGTGGCGGGCCGGGCTCAATCTTCGTCGGCGGCACGTGATCCCTGCCGCTATCGGCCAGCACGCGCCGCCAATGCCCATCCAGCAACATTGGCCAGTCCGCCCGGCGATAGAACATGATCTTGGATACGGCGAGACCGCCCGCCTGGCGCAGAAGGGAGGCCACCTCCTCGTCGGGCACCGCGCCGTCACGAAACGTGCTCTCGATCGTTGCGAGCGTGACCGTGTTGTCGTTGGCCCTGCCGGATCGGTTCGCCCACGATCGCTGCAGATATTGCGAAACGATACGGCGCGCGCTGCCCCCGATCTCGACCAGCGCCACCTGCTCGGCTATCCGCAGGAGACGCTGTGCGCCGGCCGAGCTTTCCGCGCTGGTGAAAAGCCGTTGCGTATCGACGTGGAAAATGATGCCCGCCGCATCGTTTTCGGATGCGAGCAATTTCCAGCGGCGACACTCACTGAGCGGCAGAATCGGCCAGGCTGCCGCCCCATCGGGAAGACGCGCAGCGATCGCCGCGGGGATTGCCCCTGCCTTGAAGCCATCAATGAATGTCGACTTGCCGGCGCCGCTGGGCCCGACGACCACAAGAAGATGGCGGAGCCGCGGTGCAACGCGTCCTTCCATGTCGCCCCATTTGCCAATGTCGCCGGTCATCGCTGGCGCGACTGCGCACGCAGCGCGATTGTCGTACAAGAACCACAATCAGAAGTTAATGAGGTTTTTCGATACCGGCAAGAGCCGGGATAACTGTTGTCATTCGGCTGGCGCGAGCACGCGCGTTTGCGACGCCCTGAGCTTTGAGCCGGGCATCAACAAATCAGGTCATCTGCGGTGAATTGGTGGAGGGGGTTGGATTCGAACCAACGTAGGCATAGCCAACGGATTTACAGTCCGTCCCCTTTAGCCACTCGGGCACCCCTCCACGGGATCAGTCTGTGCGACCAAAGCTTGGTCGCACCCAGCCGACAAATGGTTTAACCCGGATCGGCATTATGTAAAGCGCCGCGCCGTCTGCAGATTCCCGCAGGCGTCGGGCGCGCGCCGGGTTATGGTGGCGATGGCCACTTAAGTCAATGGGAAATCAGGGATATCCACCCGGTTCCGGACGCCTTTCGACGGCCCTGTCGCTAGCTTTTGGTCAATTGCCGGTAATCCGGCTCGCGGTGGAACCAGAACTCGTAGCCGCCCACCCCCTTCTTGAGCGCGACGTCGTGGATCGGCTGGTTGAGCGGCACCACCGGCACCTCCCGCATGCAGAGCGCGATGAAGGCTTTCACCGTCGCGTCGTAGTCCGCAGGGTCCGCAGTGAAGCGCGCCTTGTCGATCAGCGCGTCCATCTCGGCGCTCTTGTAGGCCGAGATATTGAAGATCGAGTTGTTGCCGTGGAAATTCCAGTAGAAGTAATACTCCGGGTAATCGAGCCAGCCGCTGAAGCGGTTCAGCGCCATCGGCAGCTCCTTCTTATTGAGCGTCGTGCGCCAATTGGCGCCGGGAATCTTGTCGAGCGTCACCTTGATGCCGATCTTGCCGAGATTTTCGGCAATCAGGATCGCGGTCGGCTCGCCCACCGTCGCGGTCCCGGTGTCGAGCCCGAGCGTCGTCTCGAGCCCGTTGGCGAACCCCGCCTCGGCCATCAGCGCCTTGGCCTTGTCGAGATCGGTCACATAGGGAAACGGCTGCGGCCAGGCGGCCTTCTCGACCTTGTCCGGTCCGCCATACATCGGCACCGCACGGCCGAAGAATGCCGCCGACTGGATCTGCTCGTATGGCATCGCATAGGCGATCGCCTGCCGCAGCTTCACATTGTCGAACGGCGGCTTTGACGTGTTCAGCGCGACGTACCACAGGCAGTTCGGGATCGGCACGCCGACCACCTGCACCTTGCCGTCCTTCTTGAGCTGGTCGAAATCCTTGGGCGCAAAGCCGGTCGAGTAATCGGCATCGCCCTTCTCCAGCAATGCGCGGCGCGTCCCGGCGGACGGGATGTCGCGCGCAATGATGCGCCGGATCTTCGGCAACGGCCCGCTCTTCCACTGGTCGAAGCGCACGAACACCGTTTCCGCGCCAGGCTTCCAGCTTTCGATGCGGTAGGCCCCGCCCCCCGCCTCGTTGTTGCGCAGGAAGGTCATCGCCCAGGGATCGGCCTCGGTGGCATGTTTCTTCGCCAACTCCGAATTGATGACGAAGGGCACCACCACCGCGACATTGAACAGCAGCATCTTGTCCTTTCGGACATAGTCGATGCGGAAGGTGTGATCGTCGAGCGCGACGAACTGCTCCGGATTGAGCAGCGAGCCCGCCGACATCTGGAACGTCGGGAAGCCGCCGACCTTGACCGCGCGGTCGAACGACCATTTCACGTCGCGCGCGGTGACCGGCGCCCCGTTATGGAAGGTGGCGTCCTTGCGCAGCCTGAAGGTACAGGACATGCCGTCCGACGCCACCTGCCAGCTCTCGGCAAGCTCCGGGGCGAGCGTCTCGCGGTCGTAGCTCACCGTGCCGTCCGGCATCGTCTTCGCCGCGTAGGTCAGCAGCCGGTCGTAACAATTCCAGGACAGGCCGTTGACGGTCTGGTTGGAGCCGACCCCGTGCATGTCGAGGGAGTTCGGCCCAAGCTCCTGCACCACCAGCAAGGTCTCGGCGCGCGACTGGGCATAGACCGGCAGACCGCCGAATGGCAGGGCGGCCCCCGCACCCAGAAACGCTTGCAGGACTTGCCGACGGTCAGGATTGATCATGGTGCAGCCTCCCCGGTTTTCCTCGAACCTGGATTTATGCGCAGCAAAGTCTGTGCCATGAGGGGGCATGAGCGAGCGGAATCGAAAGCCTCCTTTTCGGAAGAAACCGGACTTCAAGCGCGACCGGCGGGATCGTCCCCCGCCCGGACGCAGGCCCGCGATCGAACCGGACACCGCGATCCTCTACGGCTGGCACACGGTGGAGGCGGCACTCGCCAATCCGAACCGGCGCATCCGCGCGCTCTATGCGACGGAGAATGCCGCCAAGCGGCTTGCGGCCGAGGGCTTGGTACTGAAGGTGACGCCGCAGATCGTCCGCCCGGACGAGATCGCACGGCGGCTCGGTCCAGACGCCGTGCACAACGGTCTGTTGGCGGAAGCCGACCCGCTGGACGCGCCGGACCTCTCCGAGCTTCCGGCCGAAGGCATCGTGCTGGTGCTCGACCAGATCACCGATCCGCATAATGTCGGGGCGATTTTGCGCAGCGCCGCGGCGTTCGGCGTCAAGGCCCTGGTCACCACCGCGCGTCACTCGCCGGAAGCGACCGGCGTCCTCGCGAAATCAGCATCCGGCGCGCTGGATCATGTGCCGATCGTGGCCGTGCAGAATCTCGCGCGCGGACTGACCGCGCTGCGCGAACGCGGCTTCCTGCTGGTCGGCCTCGACAGTGAGGGCGACGCCGATCTTGCGGCGACGCCATTGCGCGGCCCGCTCGCGCTTGTGCTCGGCGCCGAAGGCAAGGGTTTACGGCAACTGACTCGCGAGACCTGCGACCGCACCGCACGGCTCGATCTGCCCGGGGCGATCAAGAGCCTCAACGTCTCGAACGCTGCCGCGCTCGCGCTTTACGTCGCGACCACGCGGCTCAAGCCATCCAACTGACCATCCATCACCCTCCCCGGCGACGGGAAGGGTGATGACCGAAGCCGGTCAGTTATAGACGCTGATCGGAGCGTGGTGGCGCGGGTGATGGTGGTGGTGCCGATGGTACGGCCGCGGGCCGTAATAGGCGCGGCGATAACCCCAGCGGCCACCGAGCCCGGCGGCATACGGATAGGCGCCGACCGCGCGCGGCGCGTAATAGGTGCCGTAGCGCGGATCGCTCAGGCCGGGACCGGCATAGAACGGGCCCTGATTGACCACATATTGCTGCACCACCGGCTGCGGCTGCACCAGGACGGGCTGCTGGACAATGACCGGCTGTTTCACGATCACCGGCTGCTGCACGACGATCGGAGCGGCCTGCATGACCACCGGCGCAGCCTGCACCACCACCGGAGCGGCCTGGATCGCATAGCCGCTGTTGCAGCAGCCGGTGGCGACCGGCGCGCTGAACGCGAAGCCTGAACTGCAGCATTGCGCCTGGGCGGTGCCGGCGGCCGCGACACTCATGGCGGCAGCGGCAAGGAGCGAGAGCGTTACGCGAGACATGTTACGTCCTTCTCGGGAGGTTGGAGTTAGCGACGACGTGGCGGTTGCAGGTTGTGGGGCCGGTTCGGATCGCCGGGCCGATCCCAGGGCGAACCGAAATTGACTTCCGGACTGATCATCATCGGCGGCGTTGGCGCGTATTGGGTCGGCGGCACGTCCGGCGATTCGGCGGACCAGGAACGGCTGTAGGCCTCCGCCGGCTTCGGCATCGGCCGGTCCGGCGACGGCTCGATCTCCAGCCGGCCGATCAGGGGCTTGGTGCCGAGCGTTGGGAAATAGCGGGCCGCCGGCCGGTATCGCACCGGCCTGTCCGGTTCGAGCGGCGGCACATAGGGCGATGGATAAACCGTGACGCCGGGCGCGGCGCCCGGCCGGTACAGGCCCCAGTCGCCTTCGACCACGCCCCAGGCGGCGTTGTAGCCATTGATCGGCACCGGGACATTGGGCCGTCCGGGGACGACAAGCACCGGTCCATGATCGGCGCGCGCCTCCGCAAGGCCGGCCAAGGCAGCCCCGAACCCGAGCACAAACGCTACCCAACGCATACCCGCGAACTCCAGCGCAGGCGCATTGGCGCGCCCCTCAGCCGTCCGCAGTTATGACAACGTCGGGATGTGGCCCGGTTAACGGCGCGCGCAAATTACCCCGTAGCATTAATTCAAGGTGACCAAACCGGCCGGCCTCGCGTACAGCGGTGATGGGCTTTGCGGCGGAACGCGACCGATCCTATCCCGCCGCCGGTGAACCTCGGCCACCGTCCCGGCGACAAATGCCACGAAGGACATCGCAATGCGCGGCCTTCGTGGTGCCGCGCCGGGAGGTCGTCGTGAGACGCATCTGTGGCATCATCTCATCGATCGCGTCGGGCCTTTTGCTCATCGGCATCGCGGCCGCGACGCCGGCCGCTGCACAGGCGCCGGAGCGGGCCCCTCGCCTCGTCTCGGGTCTGATCTGCGACACACAGGAACAGGCCGAGCGCTTCGTGCTGGTCCTGCGTGAGAACGTCGAGACGGCGATCGGCACGGTCAACGATGAAGCCGGGACGCCCGATGCCTGCATGGTCGCAACTTACGGCTTCGTCCCCGGCCAGACCGTATCGGAAGTCGTGCGCAACGGGTCGATCATCAATGTGATCGAGGTTCGTGTGCTCGCGGTGGTGACAACGAACGGCCTGCAGATGGTCGAGCCGAAGATCTATTACTCGGTGATCCCGACCAAAGATCGCGTCGCCTGATCGGCGGCCAGAAACAGCGGCGACCCAGCATCCCGGAACCTCTTCTGCGTCGCGGCGTTGCAGCCAGGGAAAACGGGAACATCCCGGCACACGCCTCCGTCGCGTGCCGGCTGGAGGCTCAGAGATGCGATATCTGTTCGGACTGGCGGTGGCCGCGCTGCTTTCCTCGATCACCGCCGCGCATGCGACGAGCTCCGAAGCTGATGAACTCTTCACCGGCTCGGGCCTTGTTTGCGACACCAAGCAGCAGGCCGAGCGCTTCGTCTCGCTCATGGACAGCGACAACGACGTCGAGAAGACGCTGCTCGCGGTCAACAACGAAGCCGGCGACGAGAATGCGTGTGTGGTTGCGACGATCGGCTTCAAGCCGGGCTCGAAGGTCGCCGACCTCGACAAGAACGGCACGGTTGTGCACATCATCGAGATCCAGGTGTTCGCGGTCGCAACGGCAGTCGGCCTGCAGCCGGTGGAACCCAAGACTTATTATTCCGTGTTCGTCTCCGGTGAGCGCAGCGCGTAGGCTCGATCGCTGACCTGCGTCCTGCGCTGCCGCAGTTCCTATTCACACCGGCGATCGCATTTGCGCGACAGTGAAACGGCTCGGCCTGCGCGGGCTTCATCCGCGCCTGTGCCAAGTGCGCCCTAGGCTTCCGGCGCCCTCCAAAGACCTCTCACGCTCATCCGGATCGGCTCCCGCGTCGCGGTTGACGCCGCCTGCAGGGCTGCGCAATAGGATGACGGCGGAGCGCCGGACCAATCCGGCAGTTGCTCCGAAGCTCCGGGATCGGTGAAAAAATCGATCCTTGAGAAAATGGATCAATTTGCTAAGTCATTGATCCGAAACGGCATGCCGGCTTAGCTCAGCGGTAGAGCAGCGGTTTTGTAAACCGAAGGTCGGGGGTTCAATCCCCTCAGCCGGCACCAATTAGCTCCGCGCTTTGGGGACGCGCCCCGCTCTTTCGGAGTCGAGCGCCGCTTCCGCATCCTGCTCCCCCTGCCGCGTATAGGGGAATCCGCGGCCGGCGGCCCAATACAGAAGGCCCGTCTGCTCGCAGTGGGCGCAGCCTTTCGCACCGCAATGGTGGCACCCGATCACCGGGATGTCTTCGATCCAGAATTTCACTTGAAAGTCGGGCGCAATGTTCTTGGCGGTCATCCGGGCTCCTTAGCCTGAACGAACAGCCTGGCGCATCCCCCGTATGGGGTATGCCGCAAGAACTCGGCGGGCCTGCGTAGGTCGCGACGCCGGTTGCTGGGGCGAGCCGTCTTAGGATTTCGCCTGCGGCTAGCAACGGCTCAACGATCGCCCTGCGATGCGCTGCAGCATTGCTGGTCCTCTCAAGCCGGAGACTTCGTCGATTGCACGGCATCACCGGATGCTGAAAGACGACCGCGAGCGCGATTCAATTCGCAACGTTCGGCTGCCATGTGTCATTGCGTCGCGCACGATTCACAAACGTGCAGCATCGTTTCTGCATCATCGCACCGCGTGCAATGCAAATCAGTAATACGATGCTCCGGCTTGTCACATCGCTGCCCCATTGGCTGACACAAATAGGGACATCGATTCGAGTGGGGGCTCGCATCATGATCGACATCCGCAGCGCTCGAAATCGTAAGCGCGTTCTTCCATCACGCTTGGCTCGACATCCGGCGAGAATATGCGGCGCGCATCGGCCGATCTCGGCCGTATGACGATATCGCTTTACGCCAACGTCCGTTGACCGGGGGACGCTCAATGATCGACATGCTGATTGGCGCCGTGGCCGGCATCGGCGCTTTCATCGCTCTGGAATGGTGGCTTGTCGGTCGCAAGCCGTCAGACTCACGGGGGACTCATGGTATTCGATGAGACCGATTGCGATCACATGGAACGTGCCCTGCATCGCGCGTATCGGCTGTTCATGAGCAACGGCCGCCTGTGTGCCGCGAACCTCTCCATCGTAAAGGCCACCTTGAGCCGCGCCATCATTCACGCGATGGAGCGCGGCGAACGCGACGAGATACGGCTCGCGATGTATGCGGTGAACACCTTCAGCAGTTATTCAGACGCCGTTCTCGCGAGGGACATGACCTTCGTGTTGGGCACCACCGCATCGCCGGATCACGAACCGCATCGGCCGCGGATCGAACGCTCCGACGATCGCCGTCCTGTCGGCGGTGAACCGCTCGCACTATCGCGATGACGTAGCGCTCTCCATGCGCATGTAGCCGCCGATCTTCACGCAGGTCGTCGTTCCCGCGACCTGCACGAAACCCGCGCCATATTCGGCGCAGGGCGTGACCACCTTGGCCGGCGCGCGCTTCACGGCTGGATCTGTTGGCTTGCTCGCAGTTTTGCCCTGCGCGAGCGCATGGCCCGCGGGCCAGAGGACGATCAGGGCGATCAGCGGCAGAAGTCTCATGGCGGCATCATACAGGGCGCTGCCGCCGCTGTCGCGCAACCGCTGCGCCTGGTTAACCGTGTTTCTTCAGCCGGCGTTAGCCGCCCGGCCCCACCATCATGCCGGGATCGATCGCCTGTGGGAGGGCTGTCGCCTGCGGCGCGATGCGCCACCGGCCCGCCGCGATGGGAAGACGCCGCGCCGTTTGGGTGGGGAGACTGCAATGACGGTCATGGACCTGCTGGGACTGATGCTGATCCTGTGTCTCGTCGCGCCCATGGTGACGGCGCGGCCGAGCCGCTTCTAGCTGGCTTGCAACGCACAAGGTGGATTCAGTCGCGATCCTGGCCGTATTCGCAGCCGGGCGCCGCATAGACATAGCGGTTGACGCCATATGCGTCGGTCCGAAGCAGAGGACGGCAGCGCGCAGCCCAGCGGCGCTCACGCTCGCGCGTTTCGGCGACCTCGTCTTCGCTCGGCTCGCGCAGCCTTTGAATGCCGGCGGACCCGCGATCGTTGTAGCGGAACTGTCGCACGCAATGTCCGGCGCCGCGATGGAACACGCAGCTTCCAACCACGGTGTCGGTGATTGACGGCGGCCGGCCTCTGCCCGGCTCTGCAGCCGCGGGCACAACCGCGAAGGCGATCAAGGCGCTAGCCAAGGCCAATCTGACAGTCATGGCACGCAACCTCCCGTTCCGCCGGCCGCATGGTCGGCCGAGCATATCGCCATCCGGGCTGCAAAGCAGGTGCCATGAAATGCGTGCCGATCCGGTACGGCGCGCTTGACCCCGTGTCCGGTTTTGTGACGATGGAACCGTGCTGCGGCCTCGGCATTGTCCCGAGCCTCAGGCGGCATGGCCGGTGCTGCATCCCGCGGTACCGATAAAATACCGGGACGGGACGGATTTCGTGGCAGAGGCTCAGAACGCACGGGCGAGGCACACGGCCGAGACCGCCGAACCTGCCGCTCGCCATCCGGCCAGCACGGCGGAGACGCCGGTTCTCGCCCCTGCCGGGCGGCGCCTCCGGTTGCTGATCGGCGCGCAGGATCCCTCTCCCTTCGAAAACTCCGGCGACTTCTGGCGCGTCATGGCGCAGCTTGCGACCATCCTGATGGCGGCCATCATGTTTGGCGTGCTGCTCTATCTGGCAAAGCCGCTGCTGATGCCGCTGGTCGCAGCGCTGATCGTCGCGCTCACGATCGGGCCGCTGACCGGATATGCGGTGAAGCGCGGGCTGCCGGCGTTCGTGCCGGCGCTGATCATCGTCGTCATCTTTGCGGTGGCGCTTTATCTCGCCGTGGTCCTGCTGGCTGATCCGGTTTCGGATCTGATCAACCGGGCGCCCGAGATCGGAGCGACCATCAAGGAAAAATTCCGCTTCATGGAGCGTCCGCTCGCCGCAATAAAGGATTTGCAGGCGGCGATCGCCGGGCAGTCCACCCTGGCTGTCGATGTCTCCAAGCCCACCGATGTGATCGGCAGTGTTGTCGGCGCGGTGACGCCGGCGGTGGTGCAATTCGTTCTGTTCTTCGCGACGCTGTTTTTCGTCGTGCTCGGGCGCAATGCGATGCGTCAGTCCATCGTCAACATGTTCGACACCCGCGACGGACGCCTGCGCGCACTGAAGATCTTCAATGACACCGAGCGCAGCCTGAACGGCTATCTGCTGACCGTCACCATGATCAATGCCGGTGTCGGGATCGTGGCAACGCTGGTCACCTGGGCGCTCGGCTTTCCCGCGCCGCTCTTGTGGGGGGCGCTAGCCTTCGCGCTCAACTATATCCCGTATGTCGGCCCCGGCATCATGCACCTGACGCTGTTCGTGATCGGGCTGCTGACGTTCGACACGCTGCTTCCCGCGCTGATCGCACCCGCCCTGTTCATGGCCTTCACATTTATCGAGGGCCATTTTTTGATGCCGACCATCATCGGCCGCCAATTCCTCATGCATCCGCTGGCGGTGTTCCTGTCGCTCGCCTTCTGGGCCTGGCTGTGGGGACCGATCGGCGCCTTTCTGGCAACCCCGATCCTGATCATGGGCATGGTCGCGGTCGACCATATCTATCCGCGCAACAAGAGCGTGCTGCCCGAATAGCGGACGCCCGGCGATCCGCCGCCGCGGTTACATCGGCACCTGCATCAAGACCCTATCGGCATTCCCCGATCCGCTCGGCCGAAATCGACACCATGTTTTCCTGAACGATGCGGTCCAGCATCGTGGCCTTGCTGGTGATCAACGCGCTGTAGCGTGTCGGGCTGTCGAAGATGAACTGACCGGCGACATCCATATCGACCTGCCCCCGGCATTGCAGACGCCACGTCAGGCCGGTCGGCTCGAGCTTGAATTCCTTGCGCTCGCATTCGGAATTCTCGGTGCGGAATTGCGGTCCGAAGGTCCGGCCGGGATCGGCGACGTCCTCCGGCGTCAGGCAGCGCGTTGCCACTGTCGGCGGCTGCGGCGCGCCGGACAGCGTGGTGGTGATGACGCGCCAGCGGCCGGGCTCGAGAGTCTGCGCCAGCGCGGACGGCGCTACGATCAGCGGCAGCAGCGCAATGGCACAACGCAACATCATCTTCATGTCGACAGCTCGGTCCGGCCTCGGGAACATCGGACCCACATTGCAGACGCCGATGGCCGGGACAAGCCCGGCCATCGGTATCGCTGCTGTGCTGCGGTGCCGCGGTTCCGCGTTACGGCTGCGGGATCTTCGCGCGCTCCACGATCGGCTTCCACTTGTCGTAGTCGCTCGCGATCATCTTTTGCAGTTCAGCGCCGGTCACGCTCACGGGCGTCACGCCGAGGCCCTTCAGCTTCTCGATCATCGCCGGGTCCTTGGCAATCTCGCGCAATTCGGCGGCGAGTTTGCCCGCGATCTCCGGCGGCACCTTGGCGGGCGCGACGAACACCGCGGTCCAGGACACTTCCAGGCCGGGCACGGTCTCCGCCAAGGCCGGAATCGTGGGATCGACGCCGTAGCGCTCCAGCGACGAGACGCCGATGGCGCGCGCCTTGCCGGCCTGGACCTGGGGATAGGCGGTGGAGAACTGATCGCAGGTCATCTGGATCTGGCCGCCGATCAGATCCTGGATGATCTGGTTGGACGCACGATACGGCACATGCGCGAGCTTGGCCCCGGTATGCTGGACGATCAGCTCCATGCACAGATGCTGCGAGGTGCCGATGCCCGACGAGCCATAGCTCAGCTTGTCCGGGTTGGCTTTCATGTAGTCGAACAGCTCGGCCACGGTCTTCGCCGGCACTTTCGGATCGACGATCAGCATGTTCGGCTGATACGCCACCATGGCGACCGGCTGAATGTCCTTCAGGCCGTCGTATCCGAGCTTCTCCTTGTAGATGTGCGGCAGGATGAACAGCGTTCCGGCCGACACCACCGCGAGCGTGTAGCCGTCCGGCTTTGCCTTCGCCATCGCGCCGATGCCGATGCTGCCGCCGGCACCGCTCTTGTTCTCGATGATGAACTGCTGGCCGAGACGCGCCGACAGCCGCTCGGAGAAAATGCGGGCCGCCGCATCGACATTGCCGCCGGCGGCGAACGGCACGATCACCGTCACCGGCTTCGTCGGCCATTGCTGGGCGTTTGCCGCGAGCCCGGATGAGGCCAGGATCGCGGCGGGGACGAGAACGGCAGTGGCAAGCTTGCGCATCACGTCACTCCCTTTTGCTAATTGGCTTTTGCTAATTGGACAGCTTCGCGCCCGCCTGCTGCACGGCCTTGGCCCAGCGCGCGATTTCGGCCTGGTTCAGCTTGAGCAGATCCTCGGGCGCGCCGGCGACCGGATCGATCCCCTGCGCCTGCAGGCTCTTCTTCACCGCCGGTGAATTGATGATCTTCAGGATCGTCTGGTTGAGCTTGCCGACGACATCCTTCGGCGTCTTTGCCGGCGCCCAGACGCCGAACCACGCCGACACCTCGAAATCGTCCATACCGGCCTCCTTCATCACCGGCACGTCCGGCAGCGCATTGATCCGCGTCGCGTTGGTGTTGGCGATCGCGCGCAGCTTGCCGTCCTTGATGTGACCGAGCAGCGGCAGATAGTGGTAGAACATGAACTGGATTTCGCCGCGCAGGAGATCGGTGATTGCCTGTGCGCCACCCTTGTAGGGGATATGCGTCGCGTTCAGCCCGTTGCGCGCGACGAACATCGCACCCGACAGATGGTTCGAAGTGCCGTTGCCGGACGAACCATAATTCACCTTGCCCGGATTGGCCTTGATGTAGGCGATGAGGTCGCTGACGCTCTTGATCGGCAGATCGGGATGCACCACCAGCACGTTCGGCGCGGTGCCGAATTGAATCACCGGTTCGAAATCCTTGATGGGATCGTAGTTGATCTTGGCGTAGACGGCCGGGTTGATCGAATGCGTGCCGATCGTGCCCATCAACAGCGTGTAGCCGTCCGGCGCGGAGCGTGCGACGGCTTCGGTGCCGACGCTTCCCCCGGCCCCGCCGCGATTGTCGACCACCACCGTCTGACCGACCGCCTTGCTGAGT
>JAEWHY010000141.1 GCA_023387555.1 Pseudomonadota bacterium | reverse complement strand
AGGCCGGATAGAGCGCGATCTTCGGCACCGGCGCCAGCACCCGCACCAACGGGCGCAGAAGCGCCCCGATCGCCGGACTGCCCGCGGCGGCGATGCCGAGCGCGACGCCGACCACGACCGCAATACCGAAGCCCCAGAACAGCCGGTACAGAGTCGTCGCCGCATGACGGAGGAAAACCGGATCGCCGAGCAACGCGAAGAAGCGTCCGAACACCATACCGGGCGGCGGCAGCAGCGTCGGCGGCGCGATCTTGAATGCGGTCAGGCCGTGCCACAGTCCCAGCAAAAGCAGGATGGGGATCAACCCGATCGCAAGCTCCGACAGGCGGCGGCTGGCGGTCATGCCGAACCGACCGCGATCTGGTGCACCGGATCGGCCCAGCCGACGACCACGTTGCGGAACCGCTCGAAGATCAGGTCCAGCACGAAACCGAGCACGCCGACGATCACGATGGTGGCGTAGACCGTGCTGTATTGCGCAAGGTCGAGCGAGTTGAACAACAGATTGCCGATGCCCGCCTGCCGAACGATCATCTCGCTCGTCACCATGGTGATCAGCGCCAGCATCAGCCCGGTGCGGCACCCGACCATGATCTCCGGCAGCGCCGCCGGCAGCACGATCCGGAGCAGCCGCTCGCGCCCGTTCATGCCCATGGCGGCGCCGGACCACAGCAGCTTTTCGCCGACCGCCCGCGCGCCCTGATAGGTGTGGTAGATCAGCGGCAGCGACACGCCGAGGAAGATCACCAGCGTCTTCGATGCCTCGCCGATCCCGAGCCACAGCATGATGATCGGCATCAGCGCCGCCTTCGGCACCGGATAGATCATCATGAACAGCGGATTGAAGAAGGCCGCGACTTTCTTGCTGCGGCCCATCATCAATCCGATCGGCACGGCAAACACGAATGCCAGCGCGAAGCCGATCGCCATCCGGCGGATCGACGACAGGATGTCATAGAGCGACTGCCTGTCGGTCAGGATCGCGGGGAGATCGCGCAAGGTCTCCAGCGCGGTCGGCAGCGAATCGAGACCGATCAGCCGCGCACCCAGTTCCCAGGCCGCCAGCAGGCACAGGCACGCGATCAGCGGCGGCACACCCGGAATCGCGGTGAGGTTTTTCATGCGCCACCGCCCTGAGGTGATTCAACGCTGCGCAATCGCGCGGCAGCCTCCCCTCCCCCCGCGAGCGAAGCGAGTGGCGGGGAGGGGTCAGGGGTGGGGGGCGAAGCGATCACCGGAGCAAGGAGATGCCCCCCACCCCGGTTCGCCTCGGCATGCGACGCGAACCGCCCCTCCCCGCCGCTTCGCGGGGGGAGGGATAAAGGAGGCACGACCAGCCGATGCTCCAACCTCGCGACAGCATTCATGCTCACGCCGCCTCGTCGGCTGGATTTTCCATCATCTTCTCGATGTCGACGACGTAATCCTGATACTTGCGATTGACGAGCAGTTCCGCGCGGTGGCGCGGACGCGGCAGGTCGATCGGGATGATCTCCTTGATGCGCCCCGGCGAGCGGGTCATCACCATCACCCGGTCGGAGAGAAACACCGCCTCCTCCACGCTGTGGGTGACGAACATCACGGTCTTGCGGTCACGCTCCCAGATATCGAGCAGATCGTTCTGCAGACGCACGCGGGTGTGGGCGTCGAGCGCGCCGAACGGCTCGTCCATCAGCAGGATCTTCGGCCGGTAGGCCAGCGTGCGGCAAATTGCGACGCGCTGCTTCATGCCGCCCGACAATTCCTTCGGATAGAAGTCGGCGTAGCGCGTGAGATTGACCATCGCGAGCAACTCGCGCGCGCGCGCCTCGGCGGCCTTGCGGCTCTCGCCCTGTTCGAGCAGGCCGTACATCACGTTGCCGAGGACGGTCTTCCAGGGAAACAGCGCGAATTCCTGGAACACCGGGCCGCGGTCCGGACCGGGCCCGTCGACCGGCTTGTTGTCCACCAGCACCGCCCCGGTCGTGGGCGGCACGAAGCCGCCGACGATATAGAGCAGGGTCGACTTGCCACAGCCCGATGGCCCGAGGATCGAAACGAATTCGCCGTCGCCCACTTTCAGGTCGATATCGGTGATCGCGAGATGTGGCCGGTTGCGCTGCGTATCGAAGGTTTTGGACAGCCCTTCAATCGAGATCATCTTGCAGCCGATTGCCAAGCATCGCCGGTCATCCCATTATCCCGCTCGTCCCTGCGCAGGCAGGAACCGAGAGCCGAGCTCGATTCCCGCGGGCACGGGAACGAGCGGTGAGCGGAGCAATTTGCGTCTAACAGGCTCAAGCCTGCGCACGATAGCGGGGCGTTGGAGGGGCGGCAAGCTCCCGGAGTGGGCAGCCATTGCGCGCCGGTTGAGCAATCAATTGCCCCCGGGGCCGAAGGGCCAAAACTCGCGAAAAGCAAATATAGTGAGAGATAACAGCCACCATGTGCCAGAATGCGCTCGCAGCGACTTGCTTATCTCGCAGGTGCCATTCTTACGGATTTTACAGTGCCTCTGGGGTTGGGTGAACGTCACCTTGCTTCGCTCTCATTAAAGAGCCTATAATTAATAATCTGGGTGTCCAGCAATCGTTGGCGCGCATCGTGAAATGGTCGTCAAAACCATCGCGGGTCGATCAAGTCTTTGGCACCTGGGCTGATGATCTGGCCGCCGCTTTCGTTCGGCTCGAGCCCCGCAAGATCGCGGACCAGCCCTTTCAGGGAACGATAGCAAGGGCCGGCGCCGATCCCGTAACGGTATCCCGGGTCACCGCAAGCAAGCACGCAGTTCTGCGCCTTCCCTCGCATATCGCGGGAAGCAGTGATGACCTGAGTTTCATAAACCTTCAACTGAAAGGATTGGGTCGATACGCGCAGCGCGGCCACGAACAGGTTTGCGGCCCAGGCGATCTCGCAGTGGTGGATACCACCGAGCCTTTCGAAATCGCCAATACTCGAGACTTCGAACTCTTCTGCTTTGCAATTCCCCGAAAGCTTCTGCCACCTGGCTTCTGCGAACGACCGCGGCTGACTCTGGCCACGACCGAAGTCGGTCGGGCGCTTTCACGGGCGCTTGTTGGATACGCCGAACTCTGCCTCGCCTCCCGCGTACCCGACGTCTTGTTGTCCGCAAGCGGTGCGCACATCGTCGAGCTCGTGCGCCATGCGCCTTACGCGATCGAGGAAGAGCCGGTCGGACGATTGAATGCGCGCGTATTGATGTCGATGATGCTGGACCACATCGAGCATCACAGCAGCGAGCGCGATCTCTCCGCAGCTACATTGGCGCGAACGTTTCGTTGTTCTGAGCGGTATGTCCACAAGCTGTTTGCATCGACTGGCCGATCGGTCGGCGAGCATGTCAACGAACGCCGCATCGCCGCGTGCATCCGAAGTCTGCTGGTCGAGCCCAAACGGACCATTGCAGAGATAGCATTCGCCGCAGGCTTTCGCGATATATCGCATTTCAACCGGCTATTTAAACATATCAATGGCGTATCGCCCCGGGAATTCCGCCGCACGAGCATGCCGAACGCGGACCTGAACCGCCCTCGGAGCGGAACACCGATCTAGCGCCGTCATGGGCCAGTGCACCGGAATCCGATAAATCGGGCGCTGGTGTCCAAGACTTCCCCGCATCGATCCGATAGCCGTTTGTGCTTCGACAAACCGCTATCAGGTGCGGGAACGTCTTATGGCCATCGATTTTTCACTGACCTCTCAACAGCGGGATCTTCAACGCGATTCCCGCCGGTTTGCACGCGACGTGCTTGCCGGCGCTAGAGTTGCCGTATCGTTGCCTACGCCGGAAGAGCGTTTCCTCGCAACCCGGCCAGTCTACGAAGCCATGGTGGCGGCTGGCTTCCTGCGGAAGTGCATTCCAGTGCCGGCCGGTGGGGATGGTACCGGTCTCGTCGACATGGCGATCATGGCCGAGGAGTTCTATAGCGTGGACGCGAGCGTCACCTTGACGATGCTCGGAACCGTGCTGGGCTTTTTGCCGGTCCTGCTCGGCGGCACACCGGAGCAATGCGCGCGATTGCTTGGTCCGTTCCTCAAACCCGGCGGAGCGCCGCTGGCCAGCTTCTGTGCCAGCGAACCGGGCGGCAGTGCCAATGCAGCGTCGCCGCCACCGGGAGAAGGTGTGCGCACCACGGCCAAGGTGGAGGGCGATCGCTGGATCATCAACGGTCGCAAGAAATGGGCGTCGTCGGCGACCGGGTGGGACCGCAAGGGCGCCGATATCCTGTGCGTCGTCTGCCGAACCGATCCCGACGCGGCACCGACGAAAGCCATCTCGATCATCGTTGTCGAGCGCGCCGCAGCGGGTATCGTTTTCGAGCGCGCCATCGACACGATTGGCCATCGCGCCCATCTCGTCCCAGAGTTTCGTCTCAAAAACGTCTCGGCGCCGCGGGACAATTTGCTTGGCGAAGAAGGAAGCGGCCTCGCCCTCTCGGCGGCCAGTTTCACCGGCACCGCAGCCCTGGTCGGGGTTTTCGGCGTCGCACTGATGCGGGCGGCGTTCGAGTATGCGCTGCACTTCGCGAAAACCGAAAAGCGTGGCGGCATTCATCCGATAATCGAGCATCAGGCTGTAGGATATGCGCTGGCGGACGCCAAGACTTCGATCGAAGCTGCGCGCTATCTCAGCTGGCGCGCCTGCCACGCGGTAGACACGCAATCGCCCGCTGCCGACGAACTTGCGATCCAGGCCAAGATTTACGGGTCGGAGACCGCGGTTCGCGTGATCACGGATTTGATCAGCGTGGTGGG
>JAEWHY010000124.1 GCA_023387555.1 Pseudomonadota bacterium | reverse complement strand
GCATCATCATTTCGAGCAGAAGGGCTGGACCGAGCCGCAGATCGTGATCCGGTTCTGGATCATCTCGATCATGCTGGCGCTGATCGGCCTGTCGACCCTGAAGCTGCGATGATGAGCACGCATCTTTCTTTCTTCACCTCCCCCCTTGAGGGGGAGGTCGACGACCTGCGCGCCAGCGTGGGCGGTCGGGAGGGGGGTGATTATCACGTCCACCTCTGCCTAAACGTACCCCCCTCCCTAACCCTCCCCCGCAAGGGGGGAGGGAACGGACCGAGTGGGCGGAGGGCAGTCTCATGATCCCCCTCACCACCTTTGCGGGAAAGACCGTCGCCGTATTCGGCCTCGGCGGGTCCGGGCTCGCTACCTGCCACGCCCTGATCGCGGGTGGCGCCAGCGTCATCGCCTTCGACGACGATGCGAAGAAGGTCGCGCAGGCGGCGGACGCCAGGGTGCACACCGCAGACTTGCATACCATCGACTGGTCGAGCGTCGCGGCCTTGATCCTGACGCCTGGCGTGCCGCTGACGCATCCCGAGCCGCACTGGTCGGCGAAGCTTGCGCAGGCCGCAGGTGTCGAGATCATCGGCGACGTTGAATTGTTCTGCCGCGAGCGGCGCGCCCATGCGCCCGACGCGCCGTTCGTCGCCATCACCGGGACCAATGGCAAGTCGACCACCACCGCGCTGATCGCCCATCTCCTGCGCCATGCCGGACGCGACGTGCAGATGGGCGGCAATATCGGCGTGCCGGTGCTGCAGCTCGAGCCGCCGAGCCCGCAGCGCCATTACGTGGTCGAGTGTTCGTCCTATCAGATCGATCTCGCGCCCTCGATCGATCCGACCGTCGGCATCATGCTCAACGTCACGCCCGACCACATCGACCGGCACGGCACCATCGAGCATTATGCGGCGGTGAAGAGCCGCATTCTCGGCCGCGCCAAGGTGCGCATCATCGGCGTCGACGACGAATACGGGCAGGGCATGGCGAGGAATCTCGTCGCGATGCAAAGGCCGGTCGTGCCGATGTCGATCAACCGCATCGTCCCGCACGGCTATGTCGGCGGCGAGCGCAATATCTACCGAACCGGCGGCAGCGAGGCCGAGGACGTCGCCGATCTGACCGGCATCGGTTCGCTGCGCGGCAGCCACAACATGCAGAATGCGGTCGCGGCATTCGCCGCCTGTTCGGCGCTCGGCGTCGACGACCGGACGCTGCAGGAGGGCCTGCGCACGTTTCCGGGCCTCGCGCATCGCATGGAGGAGATCGGCAAGCGCGGCGAGGTTCTCTTCATCAACGATTCCAAGGCGACCAACGCGGACTCCGCCGCCAAGGCGCTTGCGTCCTTCGACAATATCTACTGGATCGCCGGCGGCCTGCCGAAGGAAGGCGGCATCACCGGCCTCGCCGAATTCTTCCCGCGCATCCGCAAGGCCTATCTGATCGGCAAGGCGGCGCCCGATTTCGCGCAGACGCTGGAGGGCCGCGTGCCTTACGACATGGCCGGGACGCTCGACGTCGCGCTGGAGCACGCCGCGCGCGATGCGGTCACTGCCGGCGGACCGTCCGCGGTGCTGCTGTCGCCGGCTTGCGCCTCATTCGATCAGTTCCCGAATTTCGAGGTGCGCGGGAACAGGTTCCGCGAACTGGTGCAGGGGCTGCTATCGTAGCCGCTTTTCTTGGTCGTCCCCGCGCAGGCGGGGATCCATAACCACCGCTCTGGAATATGGGTCCCGGCCTTCGCCGGGACGACTGACAATCAGCGCCACCAGCATTTCATTAATCAAACCTAAACCCCGACAGGCGACTTTGATCCTTCGGGGGCCTTCATGATTTCGCGTACGCAGCTCACGCCTTTCGCAGTCTGGTGGTGGACGATCGACCGGCTGACGCTTGCGGCGCTCGGTGCGCTGATGCTGGCCGGCATCATCCTGCTGCTGGCCGCAAGCTCGCCGGTGGCGAGCAAGCTCGGCCTCGATCCGTTCCATTTCGTGAACCGGCAGATCGTCTATCTGATCCCCGCGATCGCGATCATGCTCGGCACCTCGCTGCTCTCGCCGCACCAGATCCGCCGTCTGGCGTTCGTGGTGTTCGCCATCGGGCTGGTGTTGCTGGCGGGAACGCTTGTGTTCGGCACGGAGATCAAGGGCGCGCGTCGGTGGATCGTGCTGCTCGGCGTCAACATCCAGCCTTCCGAATTCGTCAAGCCCGCCTTCGTGATCCTGATCGCCTGGCTGTTCGCCGAGTCGGCGCGCAAGCCCGACATGCCGGCCAATATCCTGGCGCTGCTGCTGCTCGGGTCGGTTGTCACCTTGCTGATGATGCAGCCCGACGTCGGCCAGACCCTGCTGATCGCGATGGTCTGGGGCGCGCTGTTCTTCATGGCGGGCATGCGGCTGATCTGGGTCGCGGGC
The DNA here is from genome assembly GCA_023387555.1 of Pseudomonadota bacterium. GTDB lineage: Bacteria > Pseudomonadota > Alphaproteobacteria > Rhizobiales > Xanthobacteraceae > Pseudorhodoplanes. Next base: position 1,885 of record JAEWHY010000124.1, on the reverse strand, counting down.
CTTGCCGGCGCGGCGATCACTGGTCTCGGCGCGGCCTATCTCACTGTCCCGCACGTCGAGCGTCGCGTGAAACGCTTCCTCGATCCGTCGTCCGGCGACACTTTCCAGGTCGACAATGCGGTGGAGTCGTTCCTGCGCGGCGGCTGGTTCGGGCAGGGGCCGGGCGAGGGCACGGTGAAGCGCATCCTTCCGGACAGCCATGCCGACTTCATCTTCGCGGTCGCGGCCGAGGAATTCGGCATTGTGCTCTGCCTGATCGTGGTCGGGCTGTTTGCCTTCATCGTGATCCGGGTGCTGTCGCGGGCGATGGCGGCGCAGGATCCGTTCGCGCGCTACGCCGCCGCGGGCCTTGCGATCCTGTTCGGCACCCAGTCCGCAATCAATATGTCGGTCAACCTGCACCTGATCCCAGCCAAGGGCATGACGCTGCCGTTCATTTCCTACGGCGGCTCGTCGCTGCTCTCGCTCGCCTACGGCATGGGCATGGTACTGGCCCTGACACGGGAGCGGCCGCGCGCCGAGCAGTTCGGCCGGCATGGCGGGGCGAGACTGGCAGCGTCTTGTTGATACCACTCTTGCTTGCAGGCAGGCCGGTTCGCCAAGCGAGCCGGGAGCGGTAAGATGCCCGGATGACAAACGATCCCACCGCGGCGCCTGGCGCCGACCCTGCCCGTTCCGGGGAAGGAAAACAGATACTCGTCATGGTGGCCGCAGGTGGCACCGGGGGACACCTGTTTCCGGCTGAATCGCTGAGCGCGGCGCTGGCCAGGCGCGGCATTGCGACCGCGCTGGCGACCGACAATCGCGCCGCAAAATATTCCGAACATTTCAAGTCGATGTATGTCGTGCCGAGCGAGACCTTTCGCGGCCGCGACCCGATCTCGATCGTGCGCGCCGGCACCACGCTGGCCTATGGCCTGTTCAAGGCCATCATGATGATGCGCAAGGTGCGGCCGTCGGTTGTCGTCGGCTTCGGCGGCTATCCTTCCGTCCCGCCGGTCTTCGCCGCCAGCCTGCTGAAGATCCCGACCGTGCTGCACGAACAGAATGCGGTGATGGGGCGCGCCAACCGCTTCCTCGCCGCGCGCGTCAGCGCGATCGCGACCGGCTTTGCGGGGGTGACCGACAAGCACAAGACGCTTGCGATTAAGACCACCTGCATCGGCAATCCGCTGCGGCCGGCCGTGATCGCGGCGGCCGGGACGCCGTTCGAGCCGGTCGAACCCAATGGCCCGCTGCGCCTTCTGGTTTTCGGCGGCAGCCAGGGTGCGCGCATCATGGCCGATATCGTGCCGCCGGCGATGGCCAAGCTGCCCCCGCACTTGCAGATGCGGTTGAGGATCACCCAGCAGGTCCGCGACGAGGACATGCCGCGGGTGCGCGACATCTACACCCGTGCCCAGGTGGTGCATGAGATCGCGCCGTTCTTCACCGACCTACCGGCGCGAATGGCCGCGAGCCATCTCGTGGTATCGAGATCCGGCGCCGGCACGGTCGCGGAACTTTCCGCCATCGGGCGCCCGGGGATTCTGGTGCCGCTGCCGCATGCGCTGGATCAGGATCAGGCGGCCAACGCGTCGGTGTTGGAGAAGGCCGGCGGCGGAATCCGCATTCTGCAGAAGGACTTCACCCCGGACCGCCTGGCCAGCGAAATCGACGCCTTGGCAGCCGATCCGGACCGGCTTGCCACAATGGCGGCCAGAGCCAGGGGCATAGGGGTGCTTGACGCCGCCGACCGGCTGGCGGATCTGGTGCTGAAGGTCGCCCGGGTTGCGGCCTGATGACAGGTGGATTAGGCCGTCATGCCCGGCTTTCTGACGGGCATCCACGTCTTTTCGTGCACCCGGCCGGCCGGGACCGGCCCGGCCGTGACGTGACCGATTTC
>JAEWHY010000115.1 GCA_023387555.1 Pseudomonadota bacterium | reverse complement strand
GTCTGGATCTGCCGCGTCAGGTCGTGCAGATCTCCCTGAAGGCCCGCGAGATTCGGCGTGACGGGTTTCGAGCGGACGTCCGCAGCGGTTTGCGCACGCGGTCGCAGCCACCAAAGACCGGATGGGTTCGTGGAAGGGGCTGACCTGACTGGCGCCGGCTGTGGCGCGACAGCATTGGGCGCTTCCGCAGAGCGGGCCGCCGGATCTCGCCTCGTTGCCGGACCTTGCGTGGGATGGGTCGACGGTCCCTGCGGCGCAGCTGGCCGGGACCGCTGATCGAATCCCGCGGGGGCATAAGACGCAGCAGGATAATGTGGATAGGGCTGCGGCGCGGGGGCCGGGTTGTAAGCGGGACGACCGTGACCCGCGGCCTGAGGATAGCCGCGGGAGAGCGGTGGTGCGCTGTGCGGCGGGTGGCCGGATTCGCTCGGGTAGACGGGATACGTGACCGGAGCCCGCCAGCCCGTCCGCGCGTCCTTTTCGTCTGTCCACCCGCGCCTGTTCATGGTCCGCTCACATCGGTTACAGGCGGTCCACGCGCTGCGGCGTGTCAGGATCATTGCGCCGAGAAGCAGGGCCGCCCCCGGCCCGACTTTTTGCGCTTATGGTAAAGAACGCGTTAAGACTTCGGCGCTTCTGCGAGAAATGGCTTTAACGCTGCATCGCGCCGGGCAGGGCTGCGAGCCTTTGCGGGAAGGGACGTGCTTAACGCTTGTTAACGATTGCGTCGGCCCGAAGCCGGTGCGCGCGGGTCCACCGCCGTCAGAAATACATCGCGATGACGATGCCCGCGGCCGTGATGATGGTCGCCGAGACCGCGAGCCAGCCGAGCAGGAGCCACAGCGCATTCGTCGGCCGAACGCGGGCGTCGGTCGTGCGATGTTCGCTTGTGGATGCGTTGCCCGGAAGCGGCCGGTCGGCAGCAAATGCGGCAGTCGAATTCACGAAAAAATCCTTTGCGTTCGAAATCGGAAAGTGTCGCCCGCCCGCCTCTAGCGACGGGACGCGTGCCGTAATCCTCCGTTGCAATTGGTTCGACATGTGAGCGCTCGATCCTGTGGCCAGTAGAATATGCGCTCGGACGGCGATGTGGTTATCAAATTGTTGCTAGCGTAAATGACGGGTCCGTAATCTTCTGCGGAGACGAAATCAGACGATGTTCATCTGACTTCGCGGCGGCACTTGCTCAGCGAGCCGATGGATCGATCAGTAAGCGTTGGTGTGTGCGGCTTTGGAGAACACCGTCGCGAACAGGATCTTGATGTCGAGCCAGATCGACCAATTGTCGATGTAATACAGGTCGCAAAGAATGCGGCCACGCAACTGTTCGTCCGCATCGATGCCGCCACGGAAGCCGTTGATCTGCGCCCAGCCGGTGATGCCCGGTTTGACGTTATGACGGCGAGCGTAGAGCGCGATCTTGGATCCCCATGCATGGTCGTGAGCGAGCGCGTGCGGCCGCGGCCCGACAAGCGACATGTCGCCCTTCAACACGTTGAGAATCTGCGGCAGTTCATCGATGCTCCAGCGTCGCATGAACCGGCCGAGGCGCGTGATCCGTTCGTCTTCGCGGCTCGCCTGGCGCACGCCCGGTCCGTTCTCCATCGTGGTCATCGTCCGGAACTTGTAGATCCAGAATGATTGCTGATTGAAGCCATGCCGCTGCTGCCTGAACAGGACCGGGCCCGGACTGTCGAGCTTGATGAGAATGGCGATGATCGCGAACAGCGGCAGCAACAGAACGGTCAGCACCGCACCCAGCAGGACATCGAACGAGCGCTTCAGGATGGTCGAAGCGGTCGACATCGGCGGACGAAGCAGATGCAGGCTAGCGATCGGGCCGAGCTTCTCGATCGAGATATGGTCGAAGCGTTCGAGAATCCGCTCGGGCGCCAGGCTGATCGAGCAGGGCAGCGTCATGAATGCATCGATGCAGCGCTCGATCGTGGACTGTTTGGACCACGGTGCGATCACCAGGATATTGTCGGGGTTCAGTTCGCGCGCCCTTGCCACTGCGATGTCGAGCGCCGCGTTGAGTTCCTGTGGCGTCTGCCTGAGAACGTCGTCTGCCGAAGGAAGAGTGCCGACGCCGACGATCCGGCACCCGAGACTCAACAGGTTGTAGCGCCGCGTGAACTCGCGAACGTCTTCCTCGCTGCCGACCAGGAACAGCCGCTGACCGGCGATCAGCCCGAGCCGGTTCGCGGCATCGAAGGCCAGAACGCGTAGCGCGTAGACGGAAATCAGCGCCAGCAAGCCGGACGCGTAGAACAGCACCAGCCATCCGCGCGAATAAAGCACGCTGGTCTTCGTCAAGAAGCCGAGGATCAGGAGGCAGCCGAACGCGAACGTCCAGTAACGCGCGATCTGCGCCGGCCGCAGGTCGAATTTCAGATTGCGAACGACCTGGTATTCGTCGCGGTAGATGCACGGGATCAGGTAGAGCAGCGCCGCCATCAGCCCGACCTGGACGTAGTCGGCCAGCGGTCCGGTGTCGGCATAGGCGAACTGGTGATAGAGGATACCGGTTCCGACCGACGCAACGATGATGGTTGCGGCATCGGTGGCGCCGGCGATCACGGCAAGACTGAAGCGGCGCAATGAAGGCAGCGTCGCCAGCGGCGACGGGCCGCCGGGCCGAGCACTCTGATCCAACCAGATGTTTGTCACCGCGATCCGCCACTTGTGTCAAAAAGAGGCGGTTCGTGCGACCGCCAGCGCTTTCGATGACAAGTGAGCAAGCGGGGGACCAACGCGCGCGTTTACCAAGCCGGTTAGAGCGCAGCGCGCAGAAATGCCGGAAATATTGGAGTTTGAGCCGGGTCGGACGGGTTCGCGCAGCGCAATTTGCGCGGCAAGCCGTCCGGCGCTCTGTTCCGGGTGTCCTACACCGGAACAGCTTGTGTCCGTCAGTTCACGGACTTGATGTTGATGGTATTTCTGAGCGCGAAACCGTCATGCGCGGTGGAGACCATAGTCCGGACGAACTGCAGGAACTTGGTGAAGTCCACGGTCAGCGCATTCGAGATGTAGATCACGTCCTTGTTCTGGATCGGCGTCTGGGTGGCGAGAAAATATCCGGCCGGGTCGCCGAAATTCGCCCAGTAGATGACAGGGATTTGACGGGTGTTGCCCCATCGGCTGACGTCGACCCCCATCTCGGCCAGCATCTCGGTCGGCTCCACGCGATAGATGAAGACGGTGCGCGGATCGGCCTGCTGGTCGATCAGGCCGCCGGCCTTTGCGACGGCTTCCGCCAGCGACAGGCGGTCCTGGTCGAAATTGAACTGGCCCTGCTGTCCGGTTGCACCGAACGCGAGGAAGGTCTGCTGCTCGCTGAATACGTAGATGGTGTCGCCGGGTTGAATGTTGATGTTGTTGTCCGGCTCCGCGATCAGCCGGTTGAAGCCGACCGTCTGCTTGTGGCCGCGGCGCTGCAGGGTGACGAAGGTCTGCCAGCCCTGGTTCTTGGGGCCGCCGGCGCGCGCGATCGAATCCAGGATGCGTTCGCCCGGCAGCGACAACGAGAACTTGAGCGGTGTGTTCACGTCGCCCATCACGCTGACGAGGTTGGACCGCTGCTCGGCCACGGAGATGACCACCTGCGGCTCGATCGCGCGATTCTTCAGCCGGTTTACGATCTCGTTCTGCACCTCCGGGACGGTTCGGCCCGCAGCGCGCACCTGCCCGGCATAGGGCACCGTGATGTTTCCCGCGCGGTCGACGGTCTGGTTCGGGATCTGGACGAAATTGCCCGGGCGCGATGCCGCCTGCAGCGGGATGAACAATCCGCCTGCCTGGGCCTCGAAGACGGTGACGGCCACCACGTCGCCGACGCCGAGCCGGATATCCGGCGCCGGCGGGCGGTCGGAGAACGAGCCGACGGCTTTCAGCCCGCCCCGGCTTGCCAGCGCGGAAGCGACGCGCGGCGAGATCGGGACCAGTTCGTATTGCGCGTCCGGACCGCCGTTATAGGACATGATGTCGGGGCTGTAGGGTCCGGATGCCGAAAACATGCCGCAGCCGCCGGCCAGCAGCGGCAGGAAAGCCACCAGCAGGCGCGCGAGCCAAGACATGGGCGCGGAACGCGGACGGCCCCCGGCCCCGGTGCGCTTTGCGCCGCCGAGGCGCAGAACTCCGCGCAGACCCACCGCTACGCTGGGGCACTTGTAAATCGTCATTGAACCCGGTTCGGCATGCGGACCATCCGGGGCGATTTTTCGAATTTTATAGTTAATGGAGCTTTAAGAGAGTGACGATTGGCTGCCGGCACGGCGGACCATTCGAGGTGACAACCTCAGCCGCGCGATCACAGACTGGCGGCTTGGAGCCTTCGGCTCCGCTACGCGCGGCGAATCGCGCGAATCGTCATTGCTCGAGCAAGGCATCTTTAAGGAAAGGTCTGGTGTCGCGCCACGCTTTTGTAAGTCAGCTTTGTGGCAGCGTGCATCTACCCCGCTTCCGATGGCGCGCAGGTTAAGCATCAAAGGGCTGTTTGCTTGCGTCGCGTGAGGCGATGCCATATCCGGCACTGGGGTGCAGGCCTTTGTCGGATGGCTGTTTTTTACCCGACGACGTTTCCACGGCCGCGCGCCGTGACGTGTGAGTAGGTCATCCTGATGCTTAACGCGGCCTCATACAAGCAACCGGACGTGAGCAGCCCGAACGGCGCGCCTGCGGAAGGCGGCGACATGATCGACCTGCAGACCATCGTCGGATTCCTCCGCCGCCGGGCGCTGACCATTGCGGCCGTCGTTGCGGTTTCGGTGCTTGCGGGGCTTCTCTATGCGATGACGGCGACGCCGCTCTACACCGCGGCGGCGACCGTTCTTGTCGACAACAGCAGCATCAAGTCGTTGCGCGACCAGGCGCCGACGTCGGATGCGCCGGTCTCGGTGACCATCGACAGCCAGGTCGAGATCATCA
>JAEWHY010000106.1 GCA_023387555.1 Pseudomonadota bacterium | reverse complement strand
AGGAACTTTTGCTGGAATTCGGGGTCCTTGAGGATGTCCTGGATGTCTGCGTTCACCTTCGCGACCACGTCGTCCGGCGTACCGGCCCGCGCAAACACCGAGAAGGAGACGCCCAACTGGAAGCCGGGCACGGTCTCCGCCACCGGTTGAACGCCCGGGAGCTGTGCAATCGGCTTTTCGCTGCCGACACCGAGTCCTGTGACTTTGCCGGCTTTGACATGTGTCAGCGCAATTGTCGGACCGATGGCGACCACCTGGATTTGTCCGGCCAGGAGGTCATTGATCGCCTGGGCGATGCCGCGGTAATGCACCGGGGTGAGCTGGATGCCGGTCATGCTCTCCAGCAGCAACATACCCATATGCGGTGCGGTGCCCGGTCCCGCCGTGCCGTAATTCAGCGCACGGGGCTTTTGTTTCGCGATTGCGATCAGGTCGCCCACGGATTTCGCTCCAACCGAGGGGTGCGCAATGAATGCCATCGGGCTTGTGGCGATCCCGCTGACCGGGATGAAGTCGCGCTGCGCGTAAGCGGACTTACCCTTAGAGAGATGCGGCTGGATGGTATAGATCCCGGACTCGCTGACGAGGAGCGTGTACCCGTCTGCGGGCGCGTTGGCGGCGGCCGAAGCTGCGATTGCGTATGCGCCGCCAGCCCTGTTCTCGACGACGACAGGTTGCCCCCATTTTTGCGAAAGGCGTTGGCCCAATCCTCGCGCCAGCACGTCAGGCAGTGACCCGGGTGTTGTCGCTGCGATTAAGGTCACAGGCCGCGTCGGAAAGGTCTGCGCGGAAGCGCTGGGGCTCATGAGTGTGGCTGCGAGCAGAAGCAGGCAGGCTTTGAATTTCATATGACGCTCCTCACTATGCGCGCTCTTCGTCGGCGCGATTGTTCGACGCCGCAGAAATGCCTCGAAGCACCGACCGCGGCCGTCACCGGATTGTTTCGCAGGGCCTTTCGCCCCGCGCATGGGTCTGCCTGCGATCGCTTCTGGGCCTAAGGCCCGGACTGATCTTCATTCCGCGAACGCCGCGGACCGCAGCGTGAAAGTCCGGGCGGATACAGCGCGATGGCGTCACGTTCTCACGCCGGACCCGTCAACGTGCGCCGGTGGCGTGCAGCAACGCATCCAGCGCGCGTGACTCATTGTGGTTTGGCTCCCGATGCGCGGACGAGTTCCTTCCAGATCGGTACGTCTGCCTGGATGCGCTGGACAAAATCATTTGGCGTTCCGCCAATGGGCACCAATGCGAGCGCCTGCATCTTTGCCTGCGCGTCGGGCGAGGAGAGGGCCGCATTGATGGCCTCGTTCAGCCGCTTCACGATGTCCTGCGGGGTTTTGGGAGGCGCAACGACGCCCGTCCAGGGGTTTGTGGGAAAGGCAGGGTAGCCGCTCTCCTGCATCGTCGGCACATCCGGCAGCATCTTCAGCCGTGAACGCGACAGGACCGCCAACGGCCGCAGCTTTCCTTCCTTTATCAGCGGGATCAGTGTTGGCAGCGCATCGAAGGCCATATGGGTGCGCGCGCTCAGAAGATCCGCCATCGAAGGCGCCAAACCCTTGTAAGGAATGTATTGAATTTCAAGTTTGTTGGCCTGGTTGAACAAAACGCCAAGCAGATGCGCAGGAGTGGCCAGTGAGCCACCAAAACTCAAAGGCTCCTTGCTGTTGCGCGCGAACTCCACGAACTCCTTGGGAGTCTTTGCAGGCACGGCCGCAGGAACAACAAAAACAAACGGAAATTCGGCCACCATGCCGACGGGTACGAAACTGTCGGGGTTGTAGCCCGGATTCTGATACAGGAACGGCGCTATTCCGTAGGTTTGCAGCGTCGAGAGGAGAATAGTGTACCCGTCCGGGTCTGCCGTCTCGGCGGCTTTCGCACCGATCGTGCCCCCGGCACCCGGACGGTTCTCGACCACAACTGGTTGGCCGAGAACGGGTTGCATGAACTCAGCCAGCGTGCGCGCCACCGTATCGATGGGGCCACCTGGAGCGACCGTGACGAGCATGCGGATCGGTTTGTTCGGGTAGGACTGAGCGTTGGCCACCGTGCCGGACGCAGCGAAAAGACAAACGGCGGCTAAGAACAGTTTTGCTGCTTTCACACCTACCTCCCGTAAATGTCCCTTGATGCGGGATCATTGATGTTCTCGTTGTACCGCAATGCGGAACACGGAATGTTCCGATCGGCCGCGCATTTTTGAGCGCGATCAAATTATCGGCGTGCGCGTATAGTGAGTCAATCAAAAGGCGGTCAGCTTGACACAAATAATGATCATGCTCAGAAATGATATGTCAGCGTCTTCAGACCGGTTTCAGCAAGCCAGTTTGATTGAAGTGTAACGTAGCCACTCTGGGATGATGGTCTCCTGTCTGAGCGGCAACCGCAGGGTGGTGGCGTCTTGAACAGATTGCGCGTGTTTCGGTGCAGGCGATGATCAATGTGCTTCTTGTGGCGGAGCTGACTCCGGCTGTCCGCGAGATCTATGCGTCGTCAATCAGGTCCGCGTTTCCAGAGGTGAGCGTCCAGACCGCGGCGAGCCGTCAGGAATCGTTCGAGCACCTTGGTGAAGCCGATGTCCTTCTGACCTTCACGCCGATGATGTCGGATTCGATGCTGCAAGCGGCTCCCCGACTCAAATGGATCCAGGCGCTCGGTACAGGCGTCGACAATCTCATCGACCTGCCGTCCCTGAGGGCTGATGTCATCGTGACAAATATGCGCGGCATCCACGGGGCCCCTGTCGCGGAGGCCGCGCTGGCATCCATGCTCGCATTGAGCCGCGGATTGCCCGCCTTCGTGAGGAATCAAGATCGCGCGCAGTGGCAGCGATGGCCGGCGCGTTTGTTGAACGCCAAAACCGTCGGCATTCTTGGAATCGGGGTCATTGCGGAAACGCTGGCACCGATCTGCAAGGCGTTCGGCATGGAGGTCATTGGCTTCTCGTCCGAACCACGTGCGGTTCCAGGATTCGATGCGGTCTATCGGCGCAGCGATCTGAAGGCCATGACCAACCGGCTGGATTACCTCGTTCTCCTCGCGCCGCTCACAGAAGAGACCCGCAACATCATTGATGCGCGGATGCTTGCAGCGATGAAGCCGTCGGCATTTCTGATCAACCTTGCACGGGGAGGGCTGGTCGATGAAGCAGCTCTCGTGGAGGTGCTCAAGGCGAAAACAATCGGCGGTGCGGCGCTTGATGTTTTCAACGAAGAGCCGCTGCCTGCCGATAGTCCGCTCTGGGGCTTGCAGAATGTCTTGATCACAACACACCAGGGTGGGTTCTGCGACGTTTATCCGAAACTCGCCTTGCCGATCATTTCCAAAAATCTGCGTCTGTTTCTGGACGGTCGGACAGATCAGATGGTCAACCGGGTTCACCGCTAGCAGGTCCAAAACATCATGCAGCTTTCAGAAAGACTGAGTTATCCGATCTCCATGGCCGAGTTGGAGCGCCGTTGGGCAGCCGTTCGAGAGGCCATGGCTGCGGCGGGCATCGATGTTCTCGTAATGCAGAACAACAATGACCATATGGGCGGCTACGTGAAGTATTTCACGGACCTGCCGGCCACCAATGGCTATCCGGTCACCGTCATCTTTCCGCGCGACGACGACATGACGCTGATCGGGCAGGGCCCGTTCGATAAGCGGCAGGAGTTGCCGCATGTTGGCGACGGCGTGCGACGCGGCATCAAGACATGGCTGACAACGCCGAGCTACGCATCGGCGCATTACACGGCTGCTTACGATGCCCGGCTCGCCGATACTGCGCTGCAGTCATATGGCCGGGCGACGGTGGGGTTTGTCGGGACCTATCAGATGTCGGTCGCTGTCGCGGATCACCTGCGGCAGAGCAGTCTGAAGAACGCGAAGATCGTCGAGGCGAGCGACCTCGTGGACCGGATCAAGGTGATCAAGAGCCCCGAGGAGATCGCGGCGATCAAGGCGACCGCGATGATGCAGGACGGCGCCATGAAGGCCGCTTTCGATGCCATCAAGCCGGGGATGCGGGATACCGATGTCGCTGCGATCGCACAGGAATACAGCCAGCGCCATGGCAGTGAGAACGGCATCTACCTGTGCGCATCCGCCCCGCTTGGGTCGCCCTCCCAGCTCGCGCAACGGCATTATCAGAACAGAACGCTGAAGGAAGGAGACTATTTCGTCCTGCTCGTGGAGGATAATGGCCCGGGCGGATTCTACACCGAGCTCGGCCGGACCTGCGTGCTTGGGAAGGTCCCTGAACAGATGAAGGACGAACTCCAGTTCACGCTTGAGGCGCGCCGGTTCACCCTCGATCGGCTGGTTCCGGGTGCGTCCTGCTCAGACATCTGGACTGAGTATAACGACTTCATGAAAAAGAACGGCAGGCCACAGGAAAGCCGGCTCTATTGCCATGGCCAGGGCTATGACCTCGTCGAGCGGCCGCTGGTACGCCACGACGAGCCAATGCAAATCGAGAAGAACATGAACATGGCCGTCCATCCGACCTACGTGCAGAACGGCATGATGTCCTGGATCTGCGACAATTACATCATTGAAGAGAATGGTCCGGGACCGCGCCTGCACGCCTTCCCGGAAGAGATCGTGGAAATCCGGTAGCCGTATCGCCGCGTCAGGCGCGGCGGTTCGTCACAATCAAGCCACGTACGATTGCGGCGCTGCCTGCGCCGCAGGATCGTACCGGCTTGCCGGCCGGGCCAGACCGAGATTGCCCCGCAGCGTTTGTGCCTCGTATTCCGTCCGGAAAAGCCCGCGCCGCTGCAATTCCGGCACGACAAGATCGACGAAATCGTCAAGTCCGCCGGGCAGGTAGGGGGGCATGATATTGAAACCGTCGCAGCCCGAATTGCGAAACCAGTCTTCCATCTGATCGGCGATGCTTTCGGGCGTGCCCCTGATAACGCTTTTGCCGCGCGCGCCGGCCACCCGGAGTGCAAGCTGGCGGATCGTGAGATTCTCGCGCCGCGCAAGGCTGACGGTTGCATTGAAAGAACTCATGCTCGCGTTCGTTTGCGGGAGATCGTCCGGCAGCGGGTCATCGAGCGAATAAGACGACAGATCAATTCCACCAAGGATCAGCGAGAGGATTTCCCTTGCGACGACCGGGTGCGTGAGGGATTGCAGGTACTCGAATTTCTCGGTGGCTTCCGCCTCGGTGCGGCCGATGATGGTGCTGAGCCCCGGCATGATCTTCATGCTGTCGGGGCTCCGCCCCTTCTTTTCCGCCGCGGCCTTGATCTTGTCGTAGAAGGCCTTTGCGTCGGCGAGAGTCAGCGGTGTGCAAAACACGACCTCGGCGAACTCGGACGCGACCTCGATCATGTCGTCCGAACCGCCGGCCTGGACGATGACGGGATGGCCTTGCGGGGGACGGGGGATGTTGAGCGGCCCCTTCACCGAGAAGTGGTCACCTTTGTGATGCAGCGCATGCAGCTTGGCGGGGTGGAAGAACTCGCCGGTCTCCTTGTTGCGGATAAAGGCGTCGTCGTCCCAGGAATCCCACAAACCCTTTACCACCTGAGCGAATTCGTATGCTCGCCGGTAACGTTCCGCGTGCCGGTAATGGGCGTCCCTGCTGAAATTATATGCCTCTTCGTCCTGCCCGGACGTGACCAGGTTCCAGCCCGCGCGTCCGCCGCTCAGATGGTCGAGGGACGCGAACTTGCGCGCAACGTGGAACGGCTCGTTGTAGCTGGTGGATGCGGTCGCGACGAGGCCGATGTTCTTGGTCGTCACGGATAGCGCGGACAGGAGCGTAAT
>JAEWHY010000577.1 GCA_023387555.1 Pseudomonadota bacterium | reverse complement strand
CGGTCACCGTCAAAGCCAGCGAGGCAACCGCAGCCAGCACAGGGATTCGCTTGAACATGGATCACTCCTTCATGCGTTATTGAAACGGCGGGACAACCGCCGTGCGGGAACGAGCGACAGGGTTCGTCCGCAGCGCGAGGGCCCCGGATCGGCGCACCAAGCCGTTCGTTGAGCGCAGTTACGGCGGCTTGGCCGATCGGGTTTCGCAGGCGCTGCGCGTTCACGGCCTCGTGAAAAATGCGCAATCTTTGGGCGCGACGAATGTGCTGTTTCGCCGATCCGGGGTTGACGCCATTCGGACGCGGTTCATAACCACCGCTGCAAAACGACGGCTGCCCAGGACAAGACACCGATGACAAAGACGATATCAGGCAATTTCTTCGAGGACTTCCGGATCGGGCAGAGCATCCGCCACGCTACGCCGCGCACGGTCACGACCGGCGATGTCGCGCTCTATAACGGTCTGTTCGGTGCGCGCTTCGCGGTGCAATCGTCGGATGCATTTGCCAAGGGCATTGGCTATCCGCGCTCGCCGATCGACGACCTGCTGGTGTTCCATATCGTGTTCGGCAAGACGGTGCCGGAGATCTCGCTGAACGCCGTCGCCAATCTTGGCTACGCCAATTGCCGTTTTCTCGCGCCGGTCTATCCCGGCGATACCCTCAGCGCCGTGTCGGAAGTGATCGGGCTGAAGGAGAATTCCAGCCGCAAGACCGGCATCGTATTCGTGCGCTCGGTCGGATACCGCTCCGACGGCACGCAGGTTCTGGAATATGTCCGCTGGGTGATGGTGCGAAAGCGCGACGAGAACGCCGCCGTCGCCGGCGAGCACGTTCCGCGGCTGCCGACCGCGCTCGATCCGAAGATGCTGGGCGATGCCTGTCCGCCGCTCGATCCCCGTGCCTATGACAATGTGCTGGCGGGCAGTGCGTATCGCTTCGACGATTACAGCGTCGGCGAGAAGATCGATCACGTTGACGGCATCACGGTCGAAGAAGCCGAGCACATGATCGCGACGCGGCTCTATCAGAACACCGCGCGCATCCACTTCAATCAGTACATTGAGGGGCAGGGACGGTTCGGCCGCCGTCTGATCTATGGCGGGCATGTGATTTCGCTGGCGCGCGCGCTGTCATTCAACGGCCTCGCCAACGCCTTCCATATCGCCGGCATCAATGGCGGACGCCATGTCGCGCCGCTGTTCGCGGGCAATACCGTGTTCGCCTGGTCGGAAATCCTGGCCAAGGCGGAACTGCCGCAGCGGAGCGATCTCGGCGCGCTGCGCGTGCGAACGGTCGCGACCAAGGACAAGCCGTGCAAGGACTTCCCGCTGAAGGCCGGCGAGGAGGACGATCCGGCGGTGATCCTCGATCTGGATTACTGGGTGCTGATCCCGCGATAGGTCTGTTTCCCTCCCCGGCTTGCGGGGGAGGGTGGCGAGCAAAGCGAGCCGGGTGAGGGCGAGTTAACTTCAGACCCCCACCCGCTCTCCATCGCTTCGCTCAGTCGAGTCACCTCCCCCTTTCAGGGGGAGGTGGAAGGAAAGCGGTTACCCCCGCCGCATATGCTCCACGAGCTGCCGCGCAAAGGTCGACAGCGAGGCAACGTCGCGCACGCAGATCGTCAGGTCGCGCAGCGCCCAGGTGTCGGTGAGATCGACCGCCTTGATCGCCATCGACCGCGCGGCCCAGCGCACCGTGGTCTCCGGCACGATCCCGATGCCGGCGTTGCGCTCGACTAGGCGGCAGACCCCATCAAAGGAGCGAAGCTGCACCCGCAGCTTGAGCGGCCGCCCGATCCGGCTCGCCTTGTCGGCGAGAAAGCGCTGCAGCGCGCTGGCGCGGTCGAGCCCGACGAAATCATAGTCTAGCACATCGGCGAACGAGGCCTTCTCGCGGCGCGCCAGCGGATGATCGCGCGACACCACGAGCACGAAACGGTCGCTGCGGAACGGAAAGGTCACCAGCCGGCTGGTATCGACCGTGCCCGCCACGATTCCGATATCGCCCACACCCTCGGCGATCAGCCCGACGATCTCGTCGGACAATCGCTCCTCGAGGTCGACGCTGACATGCGGATGCGCGGCCAGGAACGGACTGAGCACGTCGGGCAGGAACTCGGTCAGCGCGTTGGTGTTGGACAGGATGCGGACCTGGCTGAAGAAGCCGCCGGAAAAGGCGCCCAGGTCCTCCCGAAGCCGTTCCGCCTGGGCGATGATGGTGCGGGCATGCTGCAGCAGGGTCCGTCCGGCCTGGGTCGGGGTGACCCCCTGGCGGTTGCGGATCAGGAGCGGCGCCCCGATCGCGTCCTCCATGTTGCGGATGCGGGTCGACGCCGCCGCCAGCGCCAAATGCGCCCGGGCCGCGCCCTGGGTGATGCTGCCGGCTTCGACCACATGCCGGAACAGGCTCAGGTCGGGGATGTCGAAGCGCAAGGGACCGGTCCTGCAAGTTTCGTGATTTAAGGCAGCAGCCTTCGGAAATGGCGAAGGCAGCCTACTCCAAATGCTTATTGCATGGAATGCAGATCACGATATTGGTTCGCCGTTTCCGAAATTTGACTGCCTCTAAGGCAGCCAGATCCGCGAATTTCCGGCGGCCGGCGGTGTCCAGTTACATCCGCGGGCTCCTGCTCCGGAGATCAGGGTAATCCGGCATTCCGGCCGGCTGGAGTTGAGAAAGCGAATGGCAAACACACGGCGCGCCGTCGAACGGCCTCTGTCGCCTCATCTGAGCGTCTATCGGATGACGCTGACGATGGCGATGTCGATCGTCCATCGCATCACCGGAGCAGCGCTGTTTTTCGGTACCCTGCTGATGGCCTGGTGGCTGCTGGCGGCGGCCTCCGGCCCGACCGCCTATGCCAAGGTGCAGTCGTTCATGGGCTCGATCGTCGGGCTGCTGATCCTGTTCGGCTACACCTGGGCACTGATCCATCACATGCTGGGCGGCATCCGCCACCTGATCTGGGACACCGTCCGCGGGTTCGGTCCGGCGGAGCGCGAGTGGCTGACACTCGCCACCCTCATTGGTTCGATCGGCCTGACGCTGCTGATCTGGATCGTCGGCTTTATCATCATGGGAGGCGGCCGATGAGCGGCAAACAGCGCTCGATGCGCACGCCATTGTCGCGCGTGCGCTTTCTCGGTGCGGCGCATTCCGGCACCGAGCATTTCTGGAAGCAGCGAGTCACCTCGGTCGCGCTGGTGCCGCTCACGATCATCTTCGTCTTCATCATCGTCGGCCTGCTCGGCCGCAATCACGCGGCCGCCGCGCAGATCCTCGGATCGCCGTTCGTGGCCATCACCATCATGCTGTTCGTGATCGCCAGCGCGTATCACATGTGGCTCGGCATGCAGGTGATCATTGAAGACTACGTACACAGCGATCTCAAGCTGACGCTGATCATCTGCAACACCTTCTTCAGTTTCCTCATCGGCCTGTCGTGCATCTACGCGCTGGTGAAGCTGTCATTCGGAGTTTGATGCCATGAATGCGACGACCAACGGCAGCAAACCGCATGGCGCTCCCGCCGTGAACGGCGGCGCCTATCCGATCGAGGATCACACCTTCGACGTCGTGGTGGTCGGCGCTGGCGGCGCCGGGCTCCGCGCGGTGGTCGGCTGCGCCCAGGCGGGGCTGCGGACCGCCTGCATCACCAAGGTGTTTCCCACCCGTTCGCATACCGTTGCGGCGCAGGGCGGCATCGCCGCCTCGCTCGGCAACATGGGGCCGGACGACTGGCGCTGGCACATGTACGATACCGTCAAGGGATCGGACTGGCTCGGCGACCAGGATGCGATCGAGTACATGGTGCGCAACGCGCCGGAAGCCGTGTACGAACTCGAGCACTGGGGCCTGCCGTTTTCGCGCACCGAAGAGGGCCGCATCTACCAGCGCCCGTTCGGCGGCATGACCACCGATTACGGCAAGGGCATCGCGCAGCGCACCTGCGCCGCCGCCGACCGCACCGGCCACGCCATGCTGCACACGCTGTATTCGCAGTCGCTGCGCTATTCGGCGGAATTCTTCATCGAATATTTCGCCATCGACCTGATCATGGATGCGGAAGGCCGCTGCGTCGGCGTGATCGCGCTCAAGCTCGATGACGGCTCGATCCATCGCTTCCGTTCGAGCATGGTCGTCCTGGCGACCGGCGGATACGGCCGCGCCTATTTCTCCGCGACCTCCGCGCATACCTGCACCGGCGACGGCAACGCCATGGTGCTGCGCGCCGGCCTGCCGCTGCAGGACATGGAGTTCGTGCAGTTCCATCCGACCGGCATCTACGGCTCCGGCTGCCTGATCACCGAGGGTGCGCGCGGCGAAGGCGGTTATCTCGTCAATTCCCAGGGCGAGCGCTTCATGGAGCGCTACGCCCCGACCGCGAAGGACCTGGCCTCACGCGATGTCGTCTCGCGCTCAATGACGGTCGAGATCCGCGAAGGCCGCGGCGTCGGCAAGAACAAGGATCACATCTACCTGCACCTCGATCATCTCACGCCCGAGGTTCTGAACGAGCGCCTGCCCGGAATTTCCGAGAGCGCGCGCATTTTCGCCGGCGTCGATGTGACCAAGGAGCCGATCCCGGTGCTGCCGACCGTGCATTACAACATGGGCGGCATCCAGACGAACTTCCATGGCGAAGTCCTGACCAAGAAGAACGGCAATCCCGACACCGTCGTCCCCGGCCTGATGGCGATCGGCGAGGCCGCCTGCGTGTCGGTGCATGGCGCAAACCGGCTCGGCTCCAACTCGCTGATCGACCTCGTGGTGTTCGGGCGCGCGGCGGCCGAGCGCTGCAATGAGGCGGTCGAAAAGAACGGCAAGAAGCCGGAGCTTCCGAAGGATTCCGCCGATCTCGCGCTATCGCGGCTCGACCGTTTCCGCCACGCCAATGGCGGCACGCCGACCGCAGAGCTGCGGCTGAAGATGCAGAAGGTGATGCAGAACAATTGCGCCGTGTTCCGCACCGGCGCGATTCTGGAAGAAGGCCACAAGCTGATCCACGAGGTCTATCAGGGCATGCCGGACGTGCATGTCACCGACCGTTCGCTGACCTGGAATTCCGACCTGGTGGAGACGCTGGAACTCGACAATCTGATCGCGCAGGCGGTCGTCACCATGGACTCGGCGATGAACCGCACCGAGAGCCGCGGCTCGCACGCGCGCGAGGATTTCCCCGACCGCGACGACAAGAACTGGATGAAGCACACGCTTGCCTGGTTCGATCCGAAGAGCGGCAAGGTCACGATCGATTACCGTCCGGTGCACACCTACACGATGACAAACGACATCGCCTATATCGAGCCCAAGGCTCGTGTGTACTGATGGCGCGGGTGGACTGAGAAAGCAGGCGCAATATGGCTGAATTCACGCTGCCGAAAAATTCGAAGGTCACCGAAGGCAAGACCTGGCCGGGCAAACCGGGCGCGAAGAACGAGCGCGAGTTTCGCGTCTATCGCTGGAACCCGGACGACGGCAACAATCCGCGGGTCGATACCTACAAGGTCGATCTCGACGATTGCGGCCCGATGGTTCTCGACGCGCTGATCTGGATCAAGTCCAACGTCGACGCCACGCTCACCTTCCGCCGCTCCTGCCGCGAGGGCGTGTGCGGCTCCTGCGCGATGAATATCGACGGCGCCAACACGCTCGCCTGCACGCGCGGCATGGACGAGATCAAGGGCGACGTGAAGATCTATCCGCTGCCGCACATACCGGTGATCAAGGACCTCGTTCCGGACCTCACCAATTTCTACGCGCAATACGCCTCGGTGGAGCCCTGGCTGAAGACCGAGACGCCGCAGCCGCAGAAGGAATGGCGCCAGAGCGAGGAAGACCGCAAGAAGCTCGACGGCGTCTACGAGTGCATCCTGTGCGCCTGCTGCAGCACGTCATGCCCGAGCTACTGGTGGAACGGCGACCGCTATCTCGGCCCTGCCGCGCTGCTTCAGGCGAACCGCTGGCTGAAGGACTCCCGCGACGAGGCGACCGGCGAGCGTCTCGACTTCCTCGAGGACCCGTTCCGGCTCTATCGCTGCCACACCATCATGAACTGCTCGAAGGCCTGCCCGAAAGGCCTCAATCCGGCGAAGGAAATCGCCGAGATCAAGAAGATGATGGTCGAGCGTCAGGTGTAACCGGCGCGGCAAGAATTCAGATCTTGTGCAATGCCCGGCCCGGCGCCGGGCATTCGCTTTTCTGGGCGGCGCTATGGAGGTCCTGGTCGCCCCCGCGCAGGCGGGGGCCCATACGCGCTGTAACTATGGGTCCCCGCTTTCGCGGGGACGACTGCAATATTGCTCTGACGGGATTGGCCTAGCGCGCCCCCAACCCCAGCGCCTGCACCATCACCCGAAACACATCGGTATTGTCGAGCTGGCCGCGCACCGCGTCGCTGCCGGGGCCTGAGGCGGTGAGAATGACGTCGTCGCCCGCATGCACGCTGGAGGCGGCGAACCGCGGCAGATTGCCGTGCCGCAACGCCGCGCCTGGCTCGCCTTTGTAGCGGTCGTTCGCCTCGAAGGTGCCCGGCTCCTTGCCTGGCATGGTCGGCGTGTTCGGCGCGTCGAGGCGCGGACGCAAGGTCTCGTAATGATCGGGCGTCGTCGCCGAGAGGATCGCGATCCGGCGGCTGACATCGACGCGCTCCGGATAGCCCTCCGCATCGGGCGCCGGATAATTCGGAAATCCGGCGCCGCTCGACACGCGCAAGCGCTCGCGGATGGGCTTCGGCTCGCTGGCCATGTCGTCGTCGATGGTGCCGACGAGGCTGACCGGATGGGCGTGATCGCCGACGACGAGGATCAGCGTATCGTCGCCGCGCGCTTTCGCCCAGTCCTTCACCTGGCGAACCACATTGTCGAACATGATCGTGTCGTAGACCGCGCGCTCGGTGTCGAGGCGGTGCGTGTATCTGTCGATCATCCCGGATTCGACCATCAGGAAGAATCCGTTCGGGCCGCGCGACAGGATCTCGAGCGCCTTCGCCGTCATCTCGGTGAGAT
>JAEWHY010000467.1 GCA_023387555.1 Pseudomonadota bacterium | reverse complement strand
CTTTGCAGGCGCTCGGGATCGCGGAAATCCGCATGGGCAAGGGCGGTGGCGCTCGCGTCGCGCGCGGCAATCCGCGGCTGTTCGCCGAGGCGCTGGCGGTGCAACTCGATCTGACCGGCGTGACCGCTGCCGAAGTGATGGACGCGCAGCGCGCGATCGAGACGCTGGCCGCCGAGCTTGCCGCCGAGAACGCAACGCCCGCGGATCACGCGCGGCTGAGGCGTTTGCTCGCCGAGGCGGAGGAGGTCATCGACGATGGCGATGCCTTCACGCGCTCATCTCGCGACTTTCATCTGGCGATCGCCGAGGCCTCGCATAACCGGGTGCTGGTGGTGCAGTTCATCTCGCTCAATCATATCTCATGGCCGTCGCACAACCGCACGCTGACGCCGCAGGTGTCGCGGCGCGTGCTGGCCGTGCACAAGGAACTCGGCGCCCTGATCGAGATGCGCGATGCCGCCGGCGCGCGCCGGCTGATGGACGAGCACGTCAAGATGATCCGCGCCCGCCGCGTGTCGGAGCGCGATCATGCGCACGACGCAGGATGCTGCTGAATGATAGATCCAAGACAGGTGAAGCGACCGACACGCATCCATCCGTTCGTCCCCGCGAAAGCAGGGACCCAGAGCGAAAAGGACTGGATTCCCGCTTGCGCGGGAATGAACGGAGTTGGCGGCTGCTGAATTCAAAAAACACAACACCAAGTGCAAAGGGAGAAGCAAATGACAACGAACCACAAGTTCATCATCGAGCCGCACTTCCGCCTGCAGGAATGGATCGCGGAGGAGAAGGGCTACTTCAAGGACGAGGGCCTCGATTACATTTTCCGCGAGATGGTGCAGTCGACCGACGGCAAGATCCACGACAAGGGCAACAAGGTCGGCGCCTATCAATCGTTCGAGGAGGGCCGCAAGTCGGACGTGAGCTGCGCCTGCCACTGGACGGTGAATGTCGCCGCCGCCTCGGGCCACGGGCGGCTCAATCGTGACGTCTATTCGGTGGCGCCGTCCGGCGTTTTCGTCGCGCCCGATTCGCCGATCAGGACGCCGGCCGATCTCGCAGGCGTGCCGATCTCGGTCGGCTTCCAGTCCGGTAGCCATTATGCGTCGATCCAGGCGCTGGAAAGCTACATGCCGCGCGACCAGATCAAGCTGTCGTTCAATGACGGCATGCTGTTCAAGCGCATGGAGCTTCTGCTCGACGGCAAGGTGCCGGCGGCGACGCTGTTCTCGGGTCCGTATTACCTCGCCGAGCAGCTCGGCTTCCGCAAGATCATGGACAACACCTTCATGATCGCCACCATGATCCACGGCGATCCCGATCCGGAAGACCTGCGCAAGTATTTTGCCGCGCTCAAGCGCGCGCAGCGCGATCTCGACCTGCGGCCCGAACTCTACACGCACTATTACAGGAACGAGTTCCCGAAGCGCTGGCACGACGTCATGGATACGCGGCGCTGGGGTCCGGGCGAGCGGATCGTGTTTGAGCCGTATACCGAGGAGACCTTCAACGTGTCGCGCGACTGGATCGCCGATCACGAGATCTTCGAGGGCGGCGACCTCGGCAAGAAGCGCTACGAGGAGGCAACGGTCAGCGTGATGTGATGAAAATCATTCCGGTACGCGCCTGAAAAGGCGCGGGCTCGGAATCCATACTCCCGGTGGTGGTTATGGGTTCCGGGCTCGCCGCTATCGCGGCCGCCCCGGAACGACAACTACGCCACCTTCAGCCCGATCAGGCGTTCCAGCGTCGCCTCATCCTTTGCGAGTTCGGCCGACGGGGCGCGATGCACCACATTGCCGCGTTCGATGACGATCGCATTCTGCGTCAGCGACAGCGCGATCTCGGCATGCTGCTCGACCAGAATGAAGGCGGTGCCCTGTTCCGCCAGCATCCTGCGGATGGCGGCGGTCAGTTCCTCGACGATGATCGGGGCGAGGCCCTCGAACGGTTCGTCCAGCAGAAGCAGCGACGGATTGGTCAGCAGCGCGCGGGCCAGCGCCAGCATCTGCTGTTCGCCGCCGGAGAGCTGGTTGCCCTTGTTGCCGCGCCGCTCCTTCAGACGCGGCAGCATCTCGTAGATGCGCTCGATGGTCCAATGGCCCGGCCGTGCGGTGACGGTGAGGTTTTCGGCGACGGTGAGCGAGGGAAAAATCTCGCGTTCCTGCGCGACCCAGCCGATGCCGGCGCGCGCCCGCTTGTAAGGCGCAACGCGGGTGATGTCGTCGCCGCGCCAATGGATCGTGCCGCGCGTCATGCGCGTGAAGCCCATGATGGTGAGCAGCAGCGTCGATTTGCCGACGCCGTTGCGGCCCAGGATCGCGAGGCTTCCCTTGTCGGCAAGGTCGAACGAAATGTCGTTCAGCACCACCGCATCGCCGTAGCCGGCGCGCACGCCTTTCAGCGACAGGAGCGTGTCAGCCATGGTTCGCTCCGCCCAGATAGACCTCGCGCACGCGCGGGTCGGTGGAAATTTCCTGCGGTGTGCCTTCCAGCAGGATGGCGCCGCCGACCATCACGATGATCCGGCTGGCGAAGCGGAACACCACGTTCATGTCGTGCTCGATGAACAGCACCGAGATGTCCTGCGACAGGTCTGCGATCACCGAGAACAGTTCCGAGCTTTCCTCCGGCGGAACGCCGGCCGCCGGTTCGTCGAGCAGCAACACCTTCGGCCGGGTGGCCAGCGCCAGCGCGATTTCGAGCAGGCGCTGCTGGCCGTACGCGAGTTCGCGCGTCGTGCGATAGGCGAGGTCGCCGAGCCGCAGCGACTTGAGGATCGCGTAGGCCTCGTCGGCATTGTCCTGATAGGACGGCAGGGCCTTCCACCAGGTGCCGGCATCGCCAGTGCGCTCGCAGATCGCAAGCGTCACGGACTCCAGCGCCGTCAGGTTCGGAAACAGCGTGTTGATCTGGAAGGTGCGCACCAGGCCGCGCTTGACCCGCGCGTCCGGATGCAGCGCCGTGATGTCGTCGTTGCCGAGCAGGATCTGGCCGGAATCCGGCTTGATCATGCCGGTCATCAGGTTGATCAGCGTGGTCTTGCCGGCGCCGTTCGGGCCGATCAGCGCGTAGCGTTCGCCCTTCGGAATCGCGATCGAGATGTCGCGCGCGACCTGAAGCTGGCCGAAGCTCTTGTTGACGTTGCGGGTGGACAGTGCGGGTGTGGTCATGTGCGGCGCCGTCCCGTCACCATGCGATAGAGCTGCGACAGCCCGCCGAGGATACCGTTCGGCAGCAGCATCACCACCGCGACCAGCAACAGGCCGATCCAGAAATACCAGTATTGCGGATTGATGCCGGAGAACTGGTCGCGGGCGACCATGAAGATCACCGCGCCGATCAATCCGCCATAGAGCATGCCCGCGCCGCCGAGGACGAGCATCACCAGCACATCGGCGGAGCGCTGGAAGTCGATGGCGCCGAGGGAGACCGTCGAGGTGGTCTGCGCCAGAAGCGCCCCGGCGATCCCGGCGATCGCCGCCGACATGGTGTAGACCTTGCGGATATGGGCATCGCTCGGCGCGCCGATCGCCGGCATGCGGACCGAGTTTTCCCGGATGCCGCGCAGCGCGAGGCCGAACGGCGAATTGGTCAGCCGCCGCACCATCAGGAAGATCAGGAACAGCATCACCAGCGAATAGACGTAGGCGGTGCGGCCCCACAGATCGAACTCGAAGATGCCGAGCAGCTTGCCGATCCGGATGCCCTGCAGGCCGTCGGCGCCGCCGGTCAGCCAGTGCGCGGCATTGGCCAGTTCGTGGACCAGGAAGCCGAGGCCCAGCGTGATCATGATCAGCGCCAGATGCTTGAAGCGGGCGATGATGAAGCTCGTGGCGAAGCCGAACAGGCCGGTGACCAGGGCTGCGACGATCAGCCCGAAGATCGGATCGCCATAGCCGTATTTCGAGATGATGCCGGCGGTATAGGCGCCGATCCCGAAGAAGGCGGCATGGCCGAGCGACACGATCCCGGCATAGCCGAGGATCAGGTCGAGCGAGAGCGCGAACAGCGCCGTGATCGCAATCTGGCTGGCCAGCGACAGGTAATTCGGGAACACGAAGAACGGCAGGATGGTGGCGAGCCAGAACAGATATTCCAGCGGATGCCAGCGGACCTGGGCGCGCAGATAGCTGTGCGGGGTAAGGGTCGGGTCGTTCATCGCTTCACCGCTTGCCGAACAGGCCCTGCGGCCGCCACATCAGAAGGACGATCATCACCAGATAGATCATGAAGGCGCCGACCTGCGGCACGTAATATTTGCCGGCCATATCGCTGATGCCGATCAGCACCGCGGCGACGAACGAGCCCCAGATCGAGCCGAGCCCGCCGACCGAGACCACGATCAGCACGTAGACGAGATAGATCAGCGCGAAGGACGGATCGAGGCCGACGATCTCGATCGCCAGCGCGCCGCCGAGGCCCGCGAGGCCCGATCCGAGCGCGAAGGCGATGGCGAAAGTTCCGTCGACATTGATGCCGAGGCCGCGCGCCATGCGCTGGTTGTCCACGGCGGCGCGGACCTGCTGGCCGAAACGGGTGTATTCGAGCATCAGGACCAGCAGCAGCATGACGGCAAGTCCCACCGCCACCAGGAACAGGCGGTAGACGCCGAAATTGATGCCGAACCACACCACCGAGCCGCGCAGATAGGACGGCGTCGCCGCGGGCTGCAGGATGGTGCCGAAGATATAGGCCGCAGCCGCAATCGACATGAAGGCGAGCCCGATGGTGAGCAGCACCTGGTCGAGTTCGCTGGCGCGATACAGCCGCCGGTACAAGGTCCGTTCCAGCGCGACGCTGATGATCGCCGCCGCCAGAAACGCCATCGGCAGTGTGGCCAGGAACGGCCAGCCGAATGTGTTGACCAGCGTGACCGTCACGTAACCGCCGAGCATCGCGAAGGCGCAATGCGCGAGGTTGACGAAATTCATCATGCCGAGCGTGACGGAAAGCCCGACCGACAGCAGGAACAGCAGCATGCCGTAGGCAAAGCCGTCGAATAATACGCCGATGATAGGCCCCAACGTCGTGTCCCCACCTGCTGACCACGTCCTCCCCCTTGCAGGGGAAGGTTGGGGCGGAAGCCTTGTTCTTTGCCAGACCCCGCCCGGACCGTCTCCAGTTCGCCGAGCCGGTCGTTCTCCCTTTCAAGGGAGGTGAAACAAAAGTCAACGCCCCGCAAGACAACGCCCGGAGTTTGGAACTCCGGGCGTCAGAAGATCCGCGATGAAACGAATTACTTCTTGGTCTTCATCCGTTCCTTGACCGGGTCCTTCACGTTCTCGACCTTGTCGATCTCGACGTTCTGGAGCTTGCCGTCCACCTTCTCGACGCGGCGGATATAGACGGTCTGGACGATGTCGCGGGTTTCCGGATCGATCGAGATCGGGCCGCGCGGGCTTTCCCATTTCGATCCCTTGGCGGCATCGACCATCGCCTGCGCGTCGGTCTTGCCGCCGGTTTTCTTCAACGTGTCGTAGATCAGCTGCATGCCGTCCCAGCCGCCGATCGAGAAGAAGTCGGGGTTGCGGTTGTAGGCGGCATTATAGGCCTTCACGAAGGCGTCGTTCTTGGCCGACTTGTGGGCGTAGTCATAGTGGCTGGCGGTGATGATGCCGAGCGCGGCATCGCCCATTGCCTTGATCGCATGTTCGTCGGCGATTTCGAGCTGGCCCATGACCTTGGTCTTGCGGGCGTCGATGCCGCGTTCGGCAAGCGCCTTGCCGAGTGCGCCCGGCTGTGCGCCGCCCGGCACGAAGATATAGACGCCCTCAGGGTTGAGATCCTTGGCACGCTGCACGAAGGCCGAGAAGTCGGGGTTGGCGACCGGCATCTTGACCTCGCCGATGATCTCGCCGCCGGCATCCTTGAAGCCGAGCGCGAAGGCGCCGCCGGCATCGAGGCCCGGTCCGTAGTCGGAGACCATGGTGTAGGCCTTCTTCACGCCGCCTTTCTTCACCGCCCATTCGCCGAGCGCCTGGTTGAGCTGCGGCGTGGTGAGCGAGGTGCGCACCATGTAGGGCGACTTGGTGGTGATGATCGACGTCGCCGCGTTCATCACAACCATGAATTTCTTGGCCTGATCGGACACGTCACCGGCCGCCATGGCATTCGGCGTCAGCACGAAGCCGGCCAGCATGTCCACGCCGTCGCGCACCACCAGTTCCTGCGCGAGACGCTTGGCGACATCGGGTGCAATGCCGCCGACATCCTTGCGGATGAATTCGATCTTGCGGCCGGCTACGGTATCGCCGTTCTCCTTCACGAACAGCTTGATGGCGTTGTCCATCTGCGCCGCGGCGTCGGCGAACTGACCCGAATACGGCAGGATGATGCCGATCTTGATCGGGCCCTGCTGGGCGCTGGCCGCTCCGGGCATCATCGCCGCGGCGGTGAGCGCGGCGAGCGCGAAAACGCTCTTCTTCATCGCTTATCCTCCTGAAAGCTATTGATCTTTCACGCCTAATTTTGCGTCGGCGGGACACTATCGGCAGCCGATCATGCGGTCAATGAAGCGCAGACAATGACCGCGCGGCCACGGCGCCCACCGGACCGGGTTCGGGACCCGGTGGGACAAAAATTGCTGCTCTGCGAGAGGGCTGCGGAATAGCAAAGGGGCCGCACGAAGCGCTGTCCTGATGTCGTCGGGAACGTTTGCTGAACGCTATCCGTGAGGGTCCGCCGCGTCGCGACGAGCCCGCGGCACGGCAGTTGCAAGCGGCGCATGCGCGCAAGTGTCGCTGCCCGTCCGATTGCGTCCGAGGCCATGCCAACCGGCCGCCAAGGCCGCGGATATCGGTTGGGCCGGTTCGGCAGTTGCGCTACGGATACGAGTCTGAAATCGCGGGTTGAACGGATGGCTGCGCTTCGCCTTCATCTTAACGGAAGGACGGTCGTTGAGGACCGGGTCGCTCCAACGACCACGTTGCTCGATTACCTGCGGCTGAATGCGCGCCTGACCGGGACCAAGGAAGGCTGCGCCGAAGGCGATTGCGGCGCCTGTACCGTGGTGGTGGGATTGCCGCAGGACGACGGGCGCCTCGCCTGGCGCGCGGTCAATTCCTGCCTCGTGCTGGTGCCGCAGGTCGATGGCCTGCCGGTCATCACCGTGGAAGGGCTGGCGCAGCCGGACGGCACGTTGCATTCGGTGCAGCAGAGCCTGGTCGAAGCCGATGCCACCCAATGCGGCTTCTGCACGCCGGGCTTTGCCATGGCGATGTTCGCCTTTGCGCAGGAAACGAAAGATCAAGAAACGAAAGATATTGGTGGCGAGGCCCGCGACGACGAGACCATCCACGAGGCGTTGGCGGGCAATCTCTGCCGCTGCACCGGTTATCGGCCGATCGTGGAAGCCTGCAAGACCATGCGCGCCGAGCCGCCCGGCTGCGGCCTTGCCGATCAGGCGGGCGGCGCCGTCTCCGAATATCGGCAGGGATCGCAGCTCTATCTCGCGCCCCGCAGTATCGGCGAACTGGTGGAACTCAAGGCCAAATACCCCGACGCCTTTGTTCTCGGCGGCGGCACCGACCTCGGCATCCGCGTCTCCAAGGAGCGCGAAGTCTTTCCGGTCGTGATCTCGACGCAATGGGTGAGCGAACTTCGCGCGGTCTCGGAGGACGAAGATACGCTCACGATCGGCGGCGGCGTGACGTACACGAAAGCGCTGCCTTATCTCGACCGGCATTTCCCGTCCTTCGCCGCGCTGGTGCGCCGCATCGGCTCGCGGCAGATCCGCAATATCGGAACGCTGGCCGCCAACATCGCCAACGCCTCGCCGATCGGTGACACCATCCCCTGCCTGATGGCGCTCGACGCCACCATCGTGCTGCGCTCGGAGCGCGGCGTCCGCCGGGTCAAGGCGGATGGATTCATCACCGCCTATCGCAAGACTGCGATGGAGAAGGACGAGATCATCGCGGCGATCGAGATCCCGCTGCTGCGGGATGGCACGAGCTTCACGACCTACAAACTGTCGAAGCGCTTCGATCAGGACATTTCCACGGTGATCGGCGCCTACCGCCTGCGGATCGCGGACGGCAAGGTCGCCGAACTGCGCGCGGCCTATGGCGGCATGGCCGCGACCACGGCGCGCGCGAAGCATGTCGAAGCCGCCGTCACCGGCAAGCCGTGGTCCGCGGACACGCTGAAAGACATCGATGCCCTGATCGCGCAGGACTTCCAGCCGATGACCGATCATCGCGGCACCGATGCCTATCGTCTGCGCGCCGCGGCGAACCTGATCCGCCGGCTGCAGATCGAAACCACGGGCGGAACGCAAGCAGGAGTGTGGCAGCTTTGACCGCGCCCCTGTCCCGCATCCGTGGCGGCGTCCATAGTTCGGTCCGCCATGACAGCGCCGCCGGCCATGCCAATGGCTCTGCGCTTTACCTCGACGATATCCCGGTCGTGCCGGGCACGCTCGAAACCGCGCTGGTGCTCTCGCCGCATCCGCATGCGCGCATCGTCTCGATCGATGTGTCGGCGGCGCTTGCGGCCGAAGGCGTGGCGGCGGTCGTCACCGCATCCGACATCCCCGGCAAGAACGACATCGCGCCGATCCGCACCGACGAGCCGCTGCTTGCGGCCGGGCTGGTCGAGCATGAGGGGCAGATCGTGGCGGCGGTGGCCGCCGCGACGCTCGATCTCGCGCGCGCTGCGGCCAAACTCGTAAAGGTCGAATACGAGGTGCTGCCGGCCGTGCTCACGATCGAGGAGGCGGTGGCGAAGGAGATGCTGGTCGCGCCGGTGCAGAAGATGGAGCGCGGCGATATCGGCGCGGCGCTGGCGTCCGCGCCGCATCGTCTCAACGGCGAATTCCATTGCGGCGGACAGGACCACTTCTATCTCGAGGGCCAGATCGCGCTGGCGACGCCGGGCGAAGGCAACCGCGATTTCCACGTGTTCTCGTCGACGCAGCATCCGACCGAGGTGCAGCATGGCGTCGCCCATGTGCTTGGCCTCCCGTTCAACGCAGTGACGGTGGAAGTGCGCCGCATGGGCGGCGGCTTCGGCGGCAAGGAGAGCCAGCCGACCATCATCGCCGGCATCGCCGCCTTGCTGGCCTGGAAGACGCGCAAGCCGGTAAAGCTGCGGCTGCCGCGTGACGATGACATGCGCGCCACCGGCAAGCGCCATCCGTTCTATTATCGCTACGACGTCGGCTTCGACGGCGACGGCGCGATCCTCGGCCTCGATCTGATGCTCGCGGCGAACGGCGGGCACGTCGCCGATCATACGCCCGCGGTGGTGACCCGCGCGCTGTGCCATTCCGACAATTGCTACTGGCTGCCGGCGCTGCGCTTCCGCGGGCTGCCCTGCAAGACCAATACGGTTTCGAACACCGCGTTCCGCGGCTATGGCGGGCCGCAGGGCATGTTCGCGATCGAGACCATCATCGACATGATCGCGCGCCATGTCGGAAAGCCGCTGGACGAGGTGCGCCGGCGCAACTTCTACGGCGATGGCCGCGACAACGTCACGCCCTACGGCATGACGGTCGAGGACAACATCATCGAGAAGGTGATCGACGAACTCGACCGCAGCGTCGATCTCAAGGCCTGGCGCGAGAGCGTGATCGCCTTCAACAGGACGAGCCCCGTCGTGAAGAAGGGCCTCGCCACCATGCCGGTGAAATTCGGCATCTCGTTCAACCGGCCCGCACTCAACCAGGCCGGTGCGCTGGTGCATGTCTACACCGACGGCAGTGTGACGCTGAACCACGGCGGCACCGAGATGGGGCAGGGTTTGTTCGTCAAGGTCGCTCAGGTGGTGGCCGAGACCTTCCAGATCGACATCGACAATATCAAGATCACCGCGACCACCACCGGCAAGGTGCCGAACACCTCGCCGACCGCGGCCTCGTCCGGCTCCGATCTCAACGGCATGGCGGCGCAGAATGCCGCCGAGCAGATCAAGGACCGCATGGCCGATGTCGCGGCCGAGCAGTTCAACGTGCCGAAGGGTGAGATCGTGTTCGCGTCGAACCGGATCTATGCCGGCAATCGCTCGATGTCGTTTGCCGAACTCGCCGCGCTGTCATGGGACAAGCGGGTGTCGCTGTCGGCCACCGGCTATTATCGCACGCCGAAGATTCACTGGGACATGACCACCAGCAGCGGGCGGCCGTTCTATTACTTCACCTATGGCGCCGCAGCGGCCGAAGTCGCCATCGACACCCTGACCGGCGAGATGCGCGTGCTGCGTGCCGAACTCGTGCAGGATTGCGGCGCGTCGCTCAATCCCGGCATCGATCTTGGCCAGATCGAGGGCGCATTCGTGCAGGGCATGGGCTGGCTGACCAGCGAGGAACTGGTGTGGGACGACAAGGGCCGGCTGCGTACGCACGGCCCCTCGACCTACAAGATTCCCGGCAGCCGCGATGTGCCGCCGGTGTTCAATACGCGCCTCCTGCAGAACGCACCGAACCGCGAAGAGACGGTGTTCCGCTCCAAGGCGGTCGGCGAGCCGCCGCTGATGCTGGCGCTGTCGGTCTGGCTGGCGGTGCGCGACGCGATCTCCTCGCTGTCGGATTACCGGCTGACGCCGGTGATCGATGCACCGACCACGCCGGACCGCGTGCTGGCGGCGGTGGATGAGATCAGGGGAAGGATCGGCTGACTGCGGTGCGAGCCGTTGTCTCCTTCCTCTCCCGTGAAACGGGAGAGGGTGCCTTGCGAGCCTGCGAGCGAGGCGGGTGAGGGGATGTTTGTCACGTCGCGCCTGCGCTCACCCGGCTCGCAGCTTCACTGCTCGCCACCCTCTCCCGCAAGCGGGAGAGGGAAAATCGCGCGCTCCCGAGTGACCGAGCCTACAGCGTCAACTGCCGGACCGCGGCGTCCGCCGCCTTGACCTTCGTCTCGATCTCCTTGTCGAGCTTCGCATCGGTTCCGGCGACCTCCGCAAGCCGGTCTTCCTGCGTCTTCAGCGTTGCCAGATAGCGCTGGCCGAGATCGGAGGTTTGCCCGACCGATTGCAGATTGTTGCGCAGGCGCTCCTGGTCCTGCACGATCTTGCTGCGCTCGGTTTCGAGTTGCCGGCGCTGCGCCCTGATCCTGTTGATCTCCTCGACCAGCGTGGTGAGCCGCGCCACCGTGTCCTTGAGGCTCGCACTCTCGTTCTGAAGTCCGCGAATTTTCACAAGCATGTCGCCGACATCGAGGCTGGTCAGCACGACGCGCTCGCTGTCGGTCCGCTCGGTGGTGAAGCTGGCTTTTGTGGTGGTGCCTTTGGGCGCGACGATGGTGTGACGATAGCGCGTCGGGGTCTCTTCAAGCCCCTTGGTGCCGGCTACCGGAGTCCAGCCTGCGACCCGTTCCTCCTCGACCACGATATCGCGATCCTCGTCCGGCGGTGTCGAGACCTCGTAGTCGATGGTGCGGCGCGATCGTGTCTGCACCGTGAGGGTACCGTTCAGCGCCTTGCCGAGCGAAGTCCGAACGATGCCCTTGTCCTCGCGCCGGATCGCGGTCTTGGTGTCGAGCGCGAAGGTGGCATAACGGGTCGCATCCTTCGGCATCAGCGGCAGCAGCGCATCGCCGACAAAGCTGGTGCTGCCGTCCGCGGCAAGGTCGAAAGCCGTCACCAGCCCGGCGGGGAGTGCGGTGTCGCCATCGTTCTTCAGCCGCGCCGCCGCCAGCGGACGGTTCGGCGCAACGTCCGGCTGGTACAGCCACACGCGCTTGACCTCGATCTCGCGATCGATGAACGGCACCATCATCGTGTGTCCGGTCGCAAGCGAGAGCTTGGCCGGAAACCGGTAGACCAGGTGCGTTGCAGCTTCCTCCGCCGTGGCGGCATTGGCCGCCGGTGCCGGCGCTGCGAGCGGGGCCGGGGCGGCGCCGGCCGGCGCGACCGCGAAATTGCGCGTCGCCCGCGGCGCGGCCTTTTGCGCCGCAGCGGCGTCGCGTTGGAACTGGATCTCGGCGGCCACCGGCGCGGCCTTTTCCTCGACGTCGTCCTTGCGCGGAATGACCCGCGTGCCGGTCGAGACCGACACTTCCGGCCGGTCGGTGAACAACGCGGTGTAGAGCGGCTGGCGCAGCGCCACCGGATTGCCTGACACCAGCGTGAGGTCGACATCCTTCCAGTCGCCGCCAGTGAGATTTTCCACCACCGCCCAGCCCTGTAGCCGCGCCTTGGAGACGTCCTTGCTGCCGTCCTTGGGCAGCACGATGCGATACGCCGTCTTCCAGACCGGCGCGCCGACCACATAGCTGATTGCGGCATCGCGCGTGCCGTCGCCGAGGAAGCCGACCGACAGCGTCCGCCGCTCCTTGGCGCGATTTTCGATCAGCCCGGCCAGAAGCCGCTCGATCTGCTGGCGCGTCTGCGGATCGCTGAAGCGCAACTCCGTGATCTCTTCCAGGATCGCCTGGGTCAGCCCTGCGGGCGTCATCAGCGTCAGCCGATGCCGTGTCGTAGTGCCGCCGTTCGGGAGCGCGGTCTGCTCGGGGACGACCCGGAATACCCGGCCCTTGGCCTTGACCGGCCCGGCGATCTCGATCTCGCTGCCGACCAGCGCGTTGAGGAGGTCCGGCGACGAATTCAGCGCCTCCGGTCCGAACGGCAGGTCGCGGAACAGTTCGGGCAGGGGAGTCTTGCCCGGCAGGCTGACCGCGCCGACGGCGCCGGCGCGGTCGAATACCGTCAGGCTCTTGAGAATGTCATCGACCTGATCGAGCCGGACCGGGAGTTCGATGGTCGAATTGCCGGTCACCGGCCCCGAATGGGTGAACTGGGCCAGCCCGGAATTCGACAGGATGACCTGCCTGAGCGGAAGCTCGGCTGCCGCGGCCGGGCTGGCCGCCGCAAGCATGACGACAGCCGCCGCCAGCGCTGAACGCTTCATTGGTTGTTCTCTCCATCCCCGTGCTGATTCTGATCGCCCGGCGGAACCTAGACGAAACACCGGGGCAAGGTGATGACGAGCCCGTGTCTCCCCGGCGTATCGGTCGAACTTGCGCGCTTCCTGCCGGCCTTGCTGCCATCCGGCTCGGCCATTGGCCGACCCGGCCTGTGACCCGCCGCCAACGCCCGAAAATGATTCGCCGGGCCGCCGTCGCCCGCCATTGACTTGCCGGAATTGCCCTCATTAGTGGAGCGAATATTCATTCGCTTTATGCTGCACCGCACGTGAGCGGGGGGAATTTTGCGCCCAGCCAACGCCCAACTGCATTCGGACCGCCGCTCGGAAATCCTCGATGCGGCGCGGCGCTGCTTTGCCCGGTCCGGCTTTCACCAGACCTCGATGCAGCAGATCTGTTCCGAGGCCGGGATGAGCCCGGGCAATGTCTATCGCTATTTCCCGTCCAAGGAAGCGATCATCGCCGGCATCACCGAGCGCGACCGTGCCGAGGTCGCCGCCCAGCTCGCCAATACGCAATTCACCACGGATTTCTTCACGACCTTCGCCGCGCTCGCGCGTCACCACTTCGTGGAGCGCACCGCCGAGGAGGTCGGGTTGTGCGCCGAGATCATGTCGGAGAGCCGCCGCAATCCGACCATCTCGAAGATCATGAATGAGTTCGACGCCGATGTGAAAGATCGGCTCGTCACCATGCTGCAAAGCGCGCAGGCGCGCGGCGACATCGCGCGCGATGCCGACATCGGCACCGCGGTGGAGATGCTGATGATCATCGCCGACGGGGTGTGGTGGCGTCGCGCGGTCGATCCGAATTTCGACGCCGAGGCGGTGCTGCCGATGTTCTTCGACGTCACGAGATACATGCTGCTCGAACGCGGCACCAAGCGGGACACGGGTCACAGCGCGAGGCCGGACTGGGCGCGCGCGGCTCAAGCGGGAGAAAAACAATGAAAGCGAGCCGCGTCGTTGCGGTCGGACTTGTGGTCGGCGCGGTCGCCTGGGTCGCGTCCGGTCACCTCGTCCCCCATGAATCGGCGGAAAGCCGCGCCGCGATCCGGCCGGAGGCCGGCGAGGCCAAGCTGTTCCGCGTTGCGGTTGCGGAAACGCAGTTGGTGCCGCATGCGCGCAAGCTGACGCTGTCCGGCCGGACCGAGGCCGACAAGAAAGTCACGATCACGGCGCGCACCGGCGGCGTGCTCAGCGAGATGCGGGTGCGGCGCGGCCAGCACGTCAAGAAGGGCGATGTCCTCGCCGTCCTGTCCGACGACGCGCGTGAGGCGCAGGTCGCCCAGGCGACCGCCCTGTTCAACCAGCGCAAGTCCGAACTCGAGGCGCGCAGGCGGCTGATCGAGCAGGGCAACATGCCGAAGCTCGAAGCGATGAATCTCGAGGCCCAGTTCAAGGCGGCGGAAGCCACGCTGGCGCAGGCGGTTGCCGAGCGCGATCGCGGCGTGCTGCGCGCGCCCTGGGACGGGATCATCACCGACAACGCCGAAGTCGGCGGCGCGGCGCTGGCGATGATGGGTGCGCCGGTTGCGCAGATGGTGTCGCTCGACCCGATGCTGGCGGTGGTGGAAGTGTCCGAGCGCCGGCTGCGCGGCCTGAAGGTCGGCGACGAGGCCGAAGTGCGGCTCGTCACCGGCCAGAAGGCAACGGGCCGCATCCGCTATATCGCGCCGATCGCAAGCCAGACCACGCGGACCTATCGCGTCGATATCGAGATGAAGAATCCCGACGGCGCGATCCCGGACGGCATCACCGCCGAAGTCGCGATCCCGATGGCGGCGACGCCGGCGGCGAGGGTGCCGCGCTCGGCGCTGACCTTCTCTTCGTCCGGCGATCTCGGCGTGCGGGTGGTGAACGGCGACACCAAGGTCGATTTCGTGCCGATCAGCGTGGTCGAGGACGATCAGGGCCACATGTGGGTCGCCGGCATCCCGGATGGCTCCAAGGTCATCGTGCAGGGCCAGGATTTCGTCCGCGAAGGGCAGAAGGTGGTTGCGGTGCCCGCCGAAGTCGCGGTGGGTTCGGCGAAATAGCTGGGGTCATCACCGGGCCGCGCCGAAGGCGCGAGACCCGGTGATCCATCCTTTTCGAAAGATGGATGGCCGGGTCAAGCCCGGCCATGAC
>JAEWHY010000380.1 GCA_023387555.1 Pseudomonadota bacterium | reverse complement strand
GTTCGTCGATTGATTTCGGATCGGCCGACAATTCATTCCAGAAGCGGTCGAGGTAGATGCGTTCGCGGCCTTTCACCAGCCGGTCGACATCCGGACCGCGGAAGTTGAAATGCCAGAGCAGCGGGCTTTTCAGGATCTCGTCCCACGGACCGATGCCCGGCAACGGCGCGTCGATGACCACCCATTTCGTGATGCGATCCGGATATTGCGCCGCCAGCGCGTAGCCGACCATGTTGCCGATGTCGTGCGTGACCAGATCGGCCGTCCGGACATTGAGCCTGTCCATGATGGTCGCAATGTCCGCACCCTGGGTCTTCTTGTCGTATCCGGAGGCCGGCTGGGAGGAGTAACCCATACCCCGCAGGTCCGGGACGATCACCGTGTGGTCCCTGATGAGCGCCTTAGCCAGCGGCGCCCACATGTCTCCGGTGTCGGCGAAGCCGTGCAGCATGATGACTGCCGGACCTTTTCCACCGGCCCGGACATGGAGTGTCGCGCCGTCCGTCTGGATGCTCTGAACCTTCATTTCGGAGGGAAATTTTTCAATCTTCGCGCCGGCTGGATGAAAGAGCGCGATCGATACGGCGACCGCCGCAACGCATGTGCGAATCCGCATGGATGTACCTCATGGGGTCACAGCGTTTCAGCCTAGCCGGCGAGCCGGGAATGACAAATCACGCTAACGTTCCGATGGAGCGTAGCGCGGCCCCATCACAGCCAGCCGGTCGGGTCCTCGATCGGCTCGCCATTCAGCGCGCTCGCCAGCCCGCGCAGGCAGCGGTAGAGCACCCAGGCGCCGAGCACGACCAGGATCGGAATGCCGATCGCGAAAAAGCTGAGATAGAAGCCGATCAGGCCGACCGACGCGGTGATCCAGAAGGTGCGGATCGCCGAGGTCATGTGCGACGCATAGGGCGAGCCGCCGCACTGGACGCGCTTCAGATAAGCCACGCCCAGCCCGACGAAAAACGTCACGAGCGTGAGAAAGCCCGCGAGATAGAGCACCCACACCGCGATCGCGGCGTTGCGCTCTGCGCAGGGTTTGACCGGCGCCTGGACCGACATGAGGCCTCCGCAGCAGGGATCGGACGGTTTTTACGCACGCTATCGACGACGCGGCAGCGTGTCTATCGACGGCGGTGCCTTATGTATCGGCACGCTGCCGGACTGCCAGAGGGGGAAGGCTGCCATGCCCCGCATCGCTGGCTGTACCCGGCCAACCGGGATCTGGCGGCGCCTTCCGCGATCTGCCTTGGGCGATCAGAGCCAGCCGGTCGGGTTGTCGATCGGCTGGCCGTTGATGGCGCGGACCAGCCCGCGGACGCAGCGGAAGATCGTCCAGACGGCGAGCAGGATCAGAAGCGGAATGCCGACCAGCACGAACATGAGAATGATCGAGATGATGCTGCCGACCAGCGCGATCCAGAAGGTCCGGATCGCCGACGTCATGTGGGACTCGTAGGGCGTGCCGGCGAATTGCGGGCGCTTCATGTAGGCGATGATCAGGCCGGCGATGATCGTGATCACCGTGATGTGGCCGCCGAGGTAAAGCAGCCATACGGCGATGGTCCAGTTGCGTTCTTCCGTGGCCGGGACCGGCTGGTCCGGATGCTGGACCGGTTGCTGATACGACATGGACCCCCCTTGTGGCCGTGACAGCGCGGAAGCTGCGACGTTACTGGCGCGGTATCGGGGTGTCTACCGACGTCGCCCGCTTTGCTGTATCAGACGCCATTCACCGGGGCTTGCTGCACATGGAAACCGCGCGCCGCTTCATTCTCGTGTCCCGCCCGGTGGGCGAGCCGAAACCGACCGACCTGCGTCTCGAGGACTTCGACCTGCCTGCGCCCGGTCCGGGCGAGGTGCTGTTGCGAACGCTCTATCTCTCGCTCGATCCGTACATGCGCGGGCGCATGAGCGATGCGAAATCCTACGCCGCGCCGGTGCCGATCGGCGGCGTCATGGAGGGCGGCACGGTCAGCGAGATCGTGGCGTCCAACAACCCGGACTTTGCCGTGGGCGACATCGTGCTCGGCCGCACCGGCTGGCAGACCCATGCGCTGTCGGACGGCGCCAACCTGCGCAAGGTCGATCCGGCGCTGGCGCCGGTTTCGACCGCGCTCGGGGTGCTCGGCATGCCCGGCATGACGGCCTATGCCGGGCTGCTGGAGGTCGGCAAGCCGAAGGCGGGCGAGACGCTGGTCGTGGCCGCCGCGTCCGGCGCGGTCGGCTCGGTGGTCGGCCAGATCGCGAAGATCAAGGGCCTGCGCGCGGTCGGCATCGCCGGCGGCGCGGACAAATGCCGCTACGTGAAGAACGTGCTCGGCTTCGACGATTGCATCGACCATCGCGCGCCGGATCTGCCGGGCCGGCTTGCTGCGGCCTGTCCGAACGGCATCGATGTCTATTTCGAGAATGTTGCCGGTCCCGTGCTCGACGCCGTGCTGCCGCTGCTGAATACATTCGCCCGCATCCCGGTTTGCGGAACCATCGCGCATTACAACGACACCGCGCCGCCGCCGGGTCCGGACAA
>JAEWHY010000367.1 GCA_023387555.1 Pseudomonadota bacterium | reverse complement strand
GATCTGGGATTCGGCAGCCAGCCTGAGCGACCTGCGGAGCCTCGCACGGCCGCTCGCAATCATCCTGCTGCCGGCATTTGTTTCACGCTTCGTCTCAAGGGTGAAACAATGCATGCGCAACAGCGCGGCCAGCAGCTCCGGGAGTTATCGGAGCACCAATGCGTAATCGGCGCGTCTCGGTCGTCATCAACAATTACAATTACGCGGAGTATGTCGGTCAGGCCATTGAATCGGTTCTGGCGCAGGCCGGCGCGGATGTGGAATGCATCGTGGTCGATGATGGCTCGACCGATGGGTCGCGGGCGGTGATCGGCGCTTATTCCGGGGTCAAATCCGTCTATAAGGCGAATGGCGGCCAGCTGTCGGCGGTGCTGGCCGGCTTTGCGGAGGCCAGCGGCGATATCATCATTCATCTGGATTCGGACGATATCCTGCATCCCGATGCGTGTCGCGAGATCGTTGCGGCCTGGCGGCCGGATCTTTCGCTTCTGCAATATGGCCTCGAAAAGGTCGACAACGCGGGTCGCGCGATCGGCGCCTATCCGAACCAGCGCTTCCTCGGTGGCGATCATCTCGGCTTCCTGCTGAAATACGGCTATATCCCGTCGTCGCCGATGTCGGGGAATGCATTCTCGCGTCGGTATCTGGCCGAGCTGTTCGCCGTTCCGGTTCCCGGCGAGCGCATGGCGGCCGACGGCTATCTGATCTATTGCGCGCCGCTCTACGGCGCCGTTGCTGCGATCGAACGAAACCTTGGGCGCTACCGGGTCCACGGCCGCAACACCTCTCCATCCGCGGCGGCTGATGCCGCAACGCTCCAGCGACAGCTCGTGAACGACATCAAGTTCCGGGAAGGCCTCGTGCGCAACATGAGGCATCGCGGCTTCGCCCCGAAAGCGCCGCTGGACTATCTTGGTCCTTACGACTTCCGCACCATCCTTCTCCTCAATCGCGGCCATCGCGAGTTGTCGAAGGTTCAGGACATTGGCTGCGCCACCGCGACGACGCAGGCGATCCGGAAGTTCCTCAGCTACCCCGGAATTCCGCTCTGGAATCGCGTGAAGAATAGTCTTGGCGTTGTTGCGATCGCCGCGCTGCCACCCGGCGCTGCCCGGCGTCTCTTGCCCGATCAGACCGCGGCCTCCGTCGGCTCTGCAGAAATCTGGAGCAGCCGATGACCGACCTCAAAGGGCGCACACTCCGCGGCGGCTTTGCGAAGCTTTGCGGCCAGGCGGCAAATTTCATTCTTCGCTTCGGCTACATCATGATTCTGGCGAGGCTGCTGAGCCCGGAGGAGTTCGGACTCGTGGCCATGGTGACCGTCGTGACCGGGGTGTACGAACTGTTCACCTCGGCCGGCCTGTCGTCCGCGATGGTCCAGCAGGCAACGGTGACCAATCAGCAGATCTCCAAGCTGTTCTGGGCCAATCTGCTGGTCGGCGTCTTGCTCACTCTTCTGTGCGTCGCGACCGCGCCGGTTCTTGTCCGCTTCTTTCACGAGCCCCGGCTGTTGTGGGTCACCATTGCGATGGCGCCGTGCTTCCTGCTCGGCGCGCTGAGCGTACAGCATATGGCGATTTTGCAGCGTGAACTGCGATACGTGACGATCGCCGCGATCGAACTCGTTGCGCTGGTGGTCAGTATCTCCGTCGGCGTCGGCATGGCGCTTGCAGGCTACGGCTATTGGTCGCTTGTCGGCGCCGCGCTGGCGTTGCAGGCCGTCACCACCACGAGTGCCATCGGCGTCACCCGCTGGGTGCCGGGCCGCTTCAGCAAGACGACGGAAATCGGTCCGATGCTGTGGTATGGCGCTACGCTCTGCTTCAACAGCCTCGTCGCGTATCTGGCCTTCAACTTCGACAAGCTGCTGATCGGCCGGGTCTGGGGTTCGGATGCGCTTGGTCTCTATGGGCGGGCCTATCAGCTGGTGAACATTCCGATCTCGAACCTCAACATGTCGGTGGGAGGCGTCGCCTTCGCGGCGCTGTCGCGACTGCAGGACGATCCGGCCCGCCTCAAGACCTATTTCCTCAAGGGATACTCGCTGGTGGTCTCGATGACCATTCCGGTGACGATCTTCTGCGGCGTGTTCGCGCACGAGATCATCCTTGTTGTTCTGGGACCGAAGTGGGTCGATGCGGCCCACATCTTCCGCCTGTTGTCCCCCACGATCCTGATGCTCGCGGTGGCCAATCCGTTGGGCTGGCTGCTCTATGCGGTCGGGCTGCATCGCCGCAGCCTGCATATCGCGCTGGCGCTGCTGCCGGTCCTCGTCGTGGGCTACATGATTGGCCTTCCGTATGGTCCCGCCGGCGTCGCTGCCGCGTTCTCGGTGACCATGACGCTCTGGATTGTTCCGATGGTGCTCTGGGCTCTGCACGGCACGTCGATCTCGCCGAAGGATCTGCTGTTTGCGGTCGGCAAGCCACTCATTGCCGGGCTCGTTGCGGCAGCCGCCGGCTTCGCGCTTCAGCTCTTCGCGCGCGACTATTTGCAGTTGCCGGCGCTGGTGAAGCTGATGATCGGCGGTGGCGCGATGTTCGTGGTCTATGTCGTGGTGCTGCTGTTCATCCTGAGACAGAAGGACTTTTACCTTGATTTGATTCGCGGGTTGAAAAGCCCGCCCCCCAGTGAAAGTTATGAATCGGCGACCTAGCGGCCTTTACGGAGGCGCAAGGCCGGCAGTGAAGCGCGCGGATGAAGCGACGGCGTCAGCGTGCATCCAGGCAAACACGGGATGCAACCATGCTGAAAGCAGGCGATTGGGTTGAGGTTCGAAGCAAGGACGAGATCCTGAAATCTCTCGACAGGCAGGGCCGCCTGGAGGGATTGCCGTTCATGCCGCAAATGCTGAAGTATTGCGGGCAGCGCTTTCAGGTCTTCAAGAGCGCGCACAAGACCTGCGACACGGTGGATCAGACCGGCGGCCGCAGCCTGCGCAACGGTGTTCATCTCGATCTGCGCTGCGACGGTGCGGCCTATGGCGGCTGTCAGGCAGCGTGCCTGATCTTCTGGAAGGAAGCCTGGCTCAAGCCGGTGGATGCGCAGGACGCGCCTGTCGCGATCTCGCCGCTACGCGCAGCGTCTGCCTCGGACGCCGGATGCACGGAACAGGATGTCTGGAACGCGGTCCGGCATGAGGACAGCACACCTACAGATGTCCGATACGCCTGTCAGGCGACCGAACTGCCGCGCTATACGACGCTGCTGCCGTGGTGGGATTTCAGGCAGTATCTTGAAGACTATCGCTCCGGCAACGCGACGCTCGGCCAGGTTCTGAGCGGCGGCATTTACGCAGCCTATTACAACGGTGCCATGGCCTACCGCGACAAGATCGGTGCGCCGGCGCGCTGGCTCTACGATCGAGTTCAATCCTTGCTGGGCGGTGTGCCGTATCCGCGCAAGAAGGGTACGCTTCCGGACGGCATGGCGGTGGCGATGGCCGATCTGCATCTGCAGCCCGGCGAACTGGTCCGCGTCAAATCCTATGAGGACATTCTTGCGACGCTTGACCGCGGCAACAAGAACCGCGGACTGTTCTTTGACGCGGAGATGGTGCCGTATTGCGGCGGCACCTATCGGGTCAAGGCGAGGATACACAACTTCCTGAACGAGAAGACCGGCCGGATGATCAGCCTGAAGACGCCCGCGGTCGTCCTCGAAAACGTGTGGTGCCAGTCGCGCTACAGCGATTGCCGCATGTTCTGTCCCCGCGCGATCTATTCGTGGTGGCGTGAAATCTGGCTCGAGCGTGTCTCCGAGAGTTCGGCCAACGAGGTCGTCGCCGGCGATTGCGGTGTCGACGGCAAGCGGCGGATTTCAGACGCGGCCTGAACCGTAATGCGGTTGTGGGGGGCCGGGGGGGGGGCAGGCCCCCAATTAGGTGGT
>JAEWHY010000295.1 GCA_023387555.1 Pseudomonadota bacterium | reverse complement strand
CCCTGAGGCGGCGCGAAGCGCCCTCGAAGGGTGGCAGACCATCTGGGCCGTGCATCCTTGCAGGCCCGTGCGACGCACGGGCACCTCAGGATGACGGATCAAACCTCGTTGTCGGGGAAGGGGAGCCGGCTTATCAGCCGGCCCCCGGCGTTATCGGATGGAACCCGATCGCGGAGCGATCAGATGTGACCCGATCGCGGAGCGATCAGATGTGAACCGTCTTCAGCGGCGGGAAGCCGTTGAAGGCCACGGCGGAGTAGGTCGACGTGTAGGCGCCGGTGCCTTCGATCAGCAGCTTGTCGCCGATCTCGATCGAGACCGGCAGCAGATAGGGCTGCTTCTCGTACAGCACGTCCGCCGAGTCGCAGGTCGGACCTGCGAGGATGCACGGCGCCATGTCGCCACCGTCGCGCGGGGTGCGGATCGGGTACCGGATCGCCTCGTCCATCGTCTCGGCGAGACCGCCGAACTTGCCGATGTCGAGATAGACCCAGCGCACCTCGTCCTCCTCGCTCTTCTTGGAGACGAGGACGACTTCGGTCTCGATCACGCCGGCATTGCCGACCATGCCGCGACCCGGCTCGATGATCGTTTCCGGGATGCGGTTGCCGAAGTGCTTGCGCAGCGCCCGGAAGATCGCCGAACCGTAGGTCCGAACGGTCGGGACGTTCTTCAGGTACTTGGTCGGGAAGCCGCCGCCGAGGTTGACCATCGACAGGTTGATCCCGCGCTCGCTGCACTCACGGAACACCGCCGCCGACTGCGCCAGCGCACGATCCCAGGCATGCTGGTTGCGCTGCTGCGAACCGACATGGAAAGAGATGCCGTAGGCGTTCAGACCAAGCCGGTGCGCGTGCTCGAGCACGTCCGCGGCCATCGACGGCTCGCAGCCGAACTTGCGCGAGAGCGGCCATTCGGCGCCGGCGCCGTCGCACAGGATGCGGCAGAACACCTTCGCGCCGGGCGCTGCACGGGCCACCTTCTCGACCTCGGCCTGGCAGTCGACCGCGAACAGGCGAACGCCGATCTCGTAGGCGCGCGCGATGTCGCGCTCCTTCTTGATGGTGTTGCCATAGGAGATACGGTCGGGCGTTGCGCCGGCCGCGAGCACCATCTCGATCTCGGCGACCGAAGCGGTGTCGAAGCAGGAGCCCATCGAGGCCAGGAGCGACAGCACCTCCGGAGCCGGGTTCGCCTTGACGGCATAGAACACACGGCTGTCGGGCAGCGCCTTGGCAAAGGAATTGTAGTTGTCGCGAACGACGTCGAGATCGACCACCAGCACGGGGCCGTCGTCGGCACGGTTGCGAAGGAATTCGCGGATGCGGTCGGTCATTGGTCTTCCCCAAAACAGCGCTGCGGACGTCGCCAGAGCTGCTGGCAAACGCCCTTGGTAGGCGTCTGATGGCGAACCCACGCTGTCGTGCGATGGAGGTCACGACGAGCGGTGATCGACACCGGACAGTGCTGCCGTGGATTGGATGGGGAGACCCCGTCCGCACACCTGGCAATGAAGGACAAGCCCTTTCGGAACCAGACCGGCTTATGGACAGCCGGCAGTAGCCAAAAAAGCCCGCTCCGTCGTTGCTTTAAGTCGCGTCCTCAGCGGAGAACTGAGTTCGCCGGTTTCGCCTCCGGCTGCCGGTCAGAGTTCTTGGGGAGACTCTCCGTAGAGAGCTTTGGTCCCCCCAGGCGGCTGGCGGGCCTCTTGTCCCGCTACCCACCGACCGACACGCGACCACAGGCACGTGCGAAATTGGGCAAAGGCGGAAATAGTCCATTCACACTGTAAGTCAAGCGATTGGTGCGCGCGGCTGTGAGAAATCTGCGGAGATTACGAAGAGGTTAACTTCGCCCGCTGCAATGCCACGCGTTGCCGTCGAAATCGCGTTGCGCGAAGCGCGAAGGTGGCGCGAATGCGGCAGCGGCTTGCGCGTTCGTCGCACGCAGCGTGCAGCCGCGTGCTCGTGTGTCAGCAAGCCGACGTTG
Organism: Pseudomonadota bacterium; assembly: GCA_023387555.1. Taxonomy (GTDB): domain Bacteria; phylum Pseudomonadota; class Alphaproteobacteria; order Rhizobiales; family Xanthobacteraceae; genus Pseudorhodoplanes. Next base: position 5,752 of record JAEWHY010000295.1, on the reverse strand, counting down.
CTTGCGTTATCGCGACGACGAAGTCCGCTCACTTCGGCCGGCGCACCGCGCGCACCGTGCCGCTGTTGCCGCCGCCGCAGTAGAAGCGATCGCTGCCATTCGATTCGAGGCCGGAAATCCCGATGCCGGCTGGCATTTCGAGCCGCTCCTGCACAGCGCCGGTGGTCGGATCGATGCGGCGAAGCTCGCTTTGATCGCCTTCCCAGGTGCCATGCCAGAGTTCGCCGTCGCTCCAGGTGACGCCGGTGACGAAGCGATTCGATTCGATGGTCCGCAGGATCGCGCCGGTCTCGGGATCGATCTGATGGATCTTCCGCTCGCGATACTGCCCGACCCAGAGCGTCCCTTCGGCCCAGGCCATCCCGGAATCGGTGCCGTTGCCCGGCGCGGGGATCGTTGCGAGCACACGGCCGGTCTGCGGATCGATCTTCTGGATGCGGTTCTCGGCGATCTGGAACAGATGCCGTCCGTCGAAGGCCGTGCCGGCGTGGCCGGGCACGTCGAGTGAGCGAACGATGCTGCCGCTCTCCGGATCGATCGCCATGATCCGGTCGCCGGCGGCGAACCAGACATGCTGGCCGTCAAAGGTGAGCCCGTGAACCTGACCGACGCCTGGAAAAGGCCCGTATTCACGCAGGATTTCCGCCGAACGCTCGATGATCGCCATGTCATTGCTCCAGGGCTTCGTCTGTTCCGATGGTCGGAAGCTAGTCGATCGGCAGCGGGCCGGTGAGTAACAAGATTGTCGTGAAATTCGGAACCGGCGGCGTGGTCCAGCGGCGCGCCCGTGCCCGGCCGAACGACTGCACCTTGCCGGCCGCGGCAAGCGCATCGAGCGCACGTTGCACCGTGCGCTGGCTTAAGCCGAGTGCGAGTGCCAGCGCCGAACTCGACCAGGCCTCGCCGTCGGCGAGGCAGGCGAGCAAGGCGGCGTGCTGCTCCTCGATAGGACGGGCCAGTACGGCCACCGAACCGGCGTGGCGCGGCGTCAGTGCGAATCCGTCGCGTGTTGCGGTGACATCGGCGAGCGGGGCCAGCAGCCGGCGCAACCGTCCGATCTCGACCCGCAGGCGTGCGCGATGTGATTCGTCGGCGCGCCTCGCGCGAAAGGCCCGCGCCACGAGTGCGTCGCGGGACATGTCCTGCGGCCAGGCTTCGGCGAGCGCCCGGACAAGGGCGAACAGCACCGGACGGCGCGCCAGCGAGATCGTGGATCTCCGATCGCGAACGGCATGGCGGCAGGCATCGGCGACCAGTGTGTTCGATGACAGCAGCGCCTCGACATTCGCAAGCAGCAGCGGGCGTTCGCTTCCGCGTTCGATCAGTCGCGCGGCCGGCATGTCGAGCAGGCGGGCCGCGCTCTCGACTTCGGCAGTGAGGGCAGGGATGCCCGCGCCGCGCGCGGCATGCTCCGCCGCTTCGAGGGCCGCCCGCGCCGCCCTGGTCCGGATCCGGCGCATCGCGATTCCCGCCGCGACCAGATGGTGCGCCGTCCTCAGGGCCGGCGACAGCGAAGCGGCGTCGATGAGGCCGAGCGCATGGTCCGCTCCGTCGAGATCGCCGACGAGGAGCATGCGGCGGATCTCGAGATGATGCGCCAGCGCGGCATTGGCGCGATCGGCGTGCGCGGTCAGCGTCGCATGCGCGGCCTCGAGCGCCGCCTGTCCCGGCCAGGCGAGGTCTCGCGAGGCCAGCGCCACCTCGGCCTCGGCGACGACGCAGCGAGCGCGGGCGACCGGCTCTCTTGCACCGAAGGCGCCGGCTGCGCGGCGGAGCAGGGCTTTTGCTTTGGGGAAGTCGCCAAGTTGCGCCATCGCGATGCCGCGGAGCGCGAGTGCGGGCGCATCGTCACGCAGCGCGACCCGTTGCAGGGCGCCGAGCGGGTCGCCGGCCGCCAGCGCGCGTCCGGCTGCGGTGATCAGCGAGTCCATCATGTGCCGCCGATGTGGATCTGGAATCCCGCCACACTTGTCACTCTCACGTCCCGATAGCGGACCTTAAATCGCATCTCGCGACCAGCTCTCTGGCCGCCGCATCGTATCAGTCGGGAACCGGAAAGGAGCCATCGCAATGAACACGCCTCCAATCGTGTCACCGCAGGAGTGGGACGCTGCGCGCGCGCAGATGCTCGTCAAGGAGAAGGCTTTCACCCGGGCACGCGACGCCCTGGCTGCGGAACGGCGGCGGATGCCCTGGATGGCCGTCGAAAAAGCCTACGAGTTCGAAGGGCCGACTGGCAAGGTTGCACTGCTCGATCTGTTCGAAGGCCGCCGTCAGCTGATTGTCTATCGCGCCTTCTTCGAGCCGGGTGTCCATGGCTGGCCGGGTCATGGCTGCATGGGTTGCTCTCTGGGTGCCGACCAGGTCAGCCAGCTTTCACATCTGAACGCGCGAGATACGACGCTCGTCTACGCCTCGCGCGCGCCGCAGCCTGACATCGCGCGCCTGAAGGCGCGGATGGGATGGGCGATGCCCTGGTACACCATCACTGACGGCTTCGATGCCGACTTTGGCGTGGATGAGTGGCACGGCCACAATGCGTTTATCCGCGACGGCGATCGCATCTTCCGCACCTACTTCATCAACGGCCGTGGCGACGAGGCGATGGGGACCGTCTGGAGTTATCTCGACATGACGGCGCTCGGGCGTCAGGAGACGTGGGAGGACTCGCCGGAAGGCTATCCGCAGAGCCCGCCATACAAGTGGTGGAACTGGAACGACACCTATGTCCCCGGTGCAGCGCCCGATCCCGAGTGGATCGCGGTGTCGGATGCAGGCGAAGCCGCGTTTCGGAGGAGCTAGCGTCCGGTTCCGCTCAGCGCGAGAACGGCTCGACCTTCTGGGCGAAGCGCACGAACTTGAACATGATGTAGGCGCCGACCGCGAGGAAGGCGATGTCGAGGATGCGGCGGATCAGGTCGTCGAACCCGAACAGGTTGGCGATCGCCCAACTTCCGGCGAAGGCGGCGCCGAACACCTCGGCTCCGATCAGGATGGCCGCGCTGCCCACCGTCATAACGTTCATCCAGTTGATGCCGCCGCGGGAAGGCGGGTTGGTCTTTACGGTCGCGTCGGCGCTCATGGATCAATCCGGTTCGAATGGCGGGCGCAATGTCGTCCAAACATGGCCGCCGATCAAGGCTGGAATTGGGGGCCTCAAACCCCCATGTCCGAGGTCAGCCCCCAGCCTAATCCGCACACTGTCGAGGTTTTTCAACCTATGCCTGCATCGCTTGCGACCGTTCGCCCGTCCGAGACGTCCGGAAACCCGCTGCTCGCCCCGTGGATCGGAACCTTCCAGGTTCCCCGTTTCGCCGAGATCGATGCGGCGCATTTCGTCCCGGCGTTCGAGCGCGCGATGGCGGAGCATAATGCCGAGATCGCCGCGATCGTCAGGAACCCCGCGGCGCCGACCTTCGAAAATACCATCGTGGCGATGGAAAATGCCGGCCGTGCGCTCTCGCAGGTCTCCGACGTCTTCTACGTGCTGGCAGGCGCCCATACCGACGCGGCGCTCCAGGCGGTGGAGCGCGAGATGGCGCCGCGCCTCGCCGCGCATCACAACGCGATCAGCCTGAACAGCGACCTGTTCCGCCGCGTCGACCAGGTGATGCATGCCGCCGCCGCGGGCGGGCTCAGCGACGAAGAGGCTCGCGTGCTCGAGCGCTACCACACCGGGTTCCGCCGCGCCGGCGCGCATCTCGCCCCCGAGGCGAAGGAGCGGCTCGCCGCGATCGGCCAGCGGCTGGCCTCGCTCGGCACCGCCTTCAGCCAGAACGTGCTGGCCGACGAGCGCGACACTTATATCGCCTTCGACTCCGAGGACGATCTCGCCGGGCTGCCGGATTATGTGCGCGCCGCCGCCCGCGAGGCTGCCGAGGAGCGCGGCCTGCCGGGCCGTTACGTGATCACCCTGTCGCGCTCGAGCGTCGAGCCGTTTCTGCAATATGCGTCGCGCCGCGACCTGCGCGAGAAAGCCTTCCGGGCCTGGATTGCGCGCGGCGACAAGGGCGGCGCGACCGACAACAATGCCATCATCGCCGAGATGGTGGCCCTGCGCGCCGAAAAGGCCCGGCTGCTCGGTTTCCAGACCTATGCCGATTATCGCCTCGACGACGCGATGGCGAGGACGCCTGGCGCGGTGCGAGATCTCCTCGGCGAGGTGTGGCCGCGTGCGCTCAAGCGCGCGCTTGCCGATCGCGATGCGCTGCAGGCGCTGGCGCAGGCCGAGGGCGGCGATTTCAGGATCGCGCCCTGGGACTGGCGCTATTACGCCGAGAAACTCCGCAAGAAGCTGCACGACGTCGATGAGTCGGCGATCAAGGAATATCTGCAGCTCGACAACATCATCAACGCCGCCTTCGACACCGCGACCCGCCTGTTCGGTTTGCGCTTCAAGGAGGTGAAGGGCATCGCGGCCTGGCATCCCGATGTCCGCGCCTGGCAGGTGACCGATTCCGCGGGCCGCCATGTCGCGCTGTTCTTCGGCGATTATTTCGCCCGGCCGTCCAAGCACAGCGGCGCCTGGATGACGTCGCTGCGCGATCAGGAAAAGCTCGCCGGCGACATCCGTCCGCTAATCATCAATGTCATGAACTTCAACAAGGGCGCCGACGGCAAGCCCGCGCTGCTGAGCTATGACGACGCGCGCACGCTGTTCCATGAATTCGGCCATGCGCTGCACGGCATGTTGTCGGATGTCACCTATCCCTCGATTGCCGGCACCAATGTCGATACCGATTTCGTCGAGCTTCCCTCGCAGCTTTACGAGCATTGGTTCGAGCGGCCGGAGGTGCTGCGCCGTTTCGCGGTTCACTACCGCACCGGCGAGCCGATTCCGGAGGAACTGGTGCGCAAGGTGCTGGAAGCGCGCACCTTCAATCAGGCCTGCGCCACGCTGGAATATGTGTCGTCGGCGCTGGTCGACCTGGAATTCCATTCGCTGCCATCGGCCGAGGCGCTCGACGTCGCCCGCTTCGAGCGCGAGACGCTCGACAAGCTCGGCATGCCGGCAGAGATCGTGATGCGGCACCGCTCGCCGCATTTCCAGCATGTGTTCTCCGGCTCGGCCTATTCGTCGGCCTATTACAGCTACATGTGGTCCGAGGTGCTCGACGCCGACGCCTTCCGCGCCTTCGAGGAGGCCGGCGACATCTTCGATCCGGAGACTGCGGGCAGGCTGCGCGACAACATCTATGCGGCCGGTGGCCGCCGCACCTCGGATGAGGCCTATATTGCCTTCCGCGGCAAACTGCCGAGCGTGGATGCGCTGCTGGCGCGGCGCGGCCTCCTGGACGCGGTGCCGGCCGGGGAGGCGTAAGGCTGCGATTGTGCTATAAGGGCACGATGAACAGTCAGGATGTGCTCTCCATCCTCCGCCGTGCCGAAGCGCAATTGCGGGCCCGCGGCGTGCGCCATGCCGCATTGTTCGGATCGGTCGCGCGTGGCGAGTCCGGTCCGGACAGCGACCTCGATGTCCTGATCGAGGTCGACCCGGACGCGCCGGTCGGGGTGCACGAATATGTGGCATTGAAAGACTACATCGCCGGGCTTTTCGACGGGCCCGTCGATGTGGTCAGCCGTGACGGTCTCAAGCCGCATATCCGGCCCGCATTGGCCGACGCGGTCTATGCCTTCTAGAGCGGCAGACGGCGCGCTTCGTGACATTCTGCATCATATCGATTTGGCTGAGCGCTTCGTCGCGGGCCTCGGCCGCGCGGCATTTCTCGCCGATACGCGCACCGTCTATGCG
>JAEWHY010000277.1 GCA_023387555.1 Pseudomonadota bacterium | reverse complement strand
TCGGAGGGGAGCGATGACCCGGTCGCCCATGTCACCTCGACCTACTCGATCCCGCCGAAATCCGTAGGTTAAATGCAGGTATTATAAGACCTATTTTGTAAGTGACTGATTTTGAAGTGCTATTTTGACAGATGGAGCGTTGACGGGATTCGCCCGATCCCGTAGAAGCCGCGCAACGCAAAACGAACCTTCCTGGACCATTGCCATGAAAACCTTTTCGGCGAAGCCCGCCGACGTTGAGAAGAAGTGGGTCGTGATCGACGCCACCGGCCTTGTGGTCGGCCGGCTCGCCTCGATCATCGCGATGCGCCTGCGCGGCAAGCACAAGGCGAGCTTCACCCCGCATGTCGACGACGGCGACAATGTGATCGTCATCAATGCGGAGAAGGTGGTCTTCACCGGCCGCAAGCGCGACCAGAAGATGTACTATCACCACACCGGCTTTCCCGGCGGCATCAAGGAGCGCTCGGCAAAGTCGATCTTCGAGGGGCGTTTCCCGGAGCGCATCGTCGAAAAGGCCGTGGAGCGCATGCTCCCGCGCGGTCCGCTCGGCCGCAAGCAGCTCGGCAATCTGCGCGTCTATCCCGGCACCGAGCATCCGCATGAAGCCCAGAAGCCCGAGGCGCTTGATGTCGGCGCCCTGAACCGCAAGAACAAGGCAGCCTGATCATGGCCGAATCCGTTTCCTCCCTCGAAGGCCTCGCGGCGCTGAAGACGCAAGGTGCGCAGGCCGCCGAACAGCCGATGCATGTCCAGAAGCTTGATGCGCAGGGCCGCGCCTATGCCACCGGCAAGCGCAAGAACGCGGTCGCCCGCGTCTGGATCAAGCCGGGCTCCGGCAAGATCGTCGTCAACACCAAGCCGGTCGAGCAGTTCTTCGCCCGTCCGGTGTTGCGCATGATGATCCAGCAGCCGATCGTGGCGGCGAACCGCTCCGGTCAGTACGACGTCATCTGCACGGTCTCGGGCGGCGGTCTGTCGGGCCAGGCGGGTGCCGTGCGTCACGGCATCTCCAAGGCGCTGACCTATTTCGAGCCGGATCTGCGCTCGCCGCTCAAGCGCGGCGGCTTCCTCACCCGCGATCCGCGCGTGGTCGAACGCAAGAAGTACGGCAAGGCCAAGGCCCGTCGTTCGTTCCAGTTCTCGAAGCGCTGATCCGTCGAAAATCAGACTTCAAGTCGCGACAAAAGAGGGGCCAATTGGCCCCTTTTTTATTGGCGTTTTTACGGAAAATATGGGGGCGCGGCGAAAGCCTGCGGCAAGAGGACGTCGCGTATCGAGGTGACGGTTTTTTGAGATGCGGCCGCCGGGCACCGGCGGAAATCATCGCAGAACGCGGGAAGCCTCTATGCCGCTCGACTTGCCGACCCTGCTGCTTGTCTCCACCTGCGTCACCGGCCTTCTTGGACTTTTCCTTTTCGCCCTGTGGCTTCAGGATCGTTCGGTCCGGGCGCTGGGCTATTGGGCTTCGGCCTATTTGATCGGAGGCTTTGCCGTCGGGCTGTGGATCGTCAGCCCCGGGCTCCTGCCGGCCGCGGGGGCCGATCTTGCCAGTGCGCTGCTGTTCACCTGCTGCGGCCTGATCTGGTGCGGCGCCCGGAAATTCCACGGGCGGGAAGCCTCCATCGGCTTTGCGATAGCCGGCGCCGTGGTCTGGCTCGTGGCGACGCGCATGCCGGAACTGATGGCATGGGACAATGCGCGCGTGGTGGTCTCCTCGCTGATCATCGCCACCTACGCCGTCCTGACGGCGATCGAACTGCGGCGCGAGCGGCGCAAGCCGAAGGGCAATGCCGCGGCACGGGCCCGCGGCATGATGATCCCGGTGCTGCATGGCGCGATTTTCCTGTCGCCGATCCTGACCACGTCGCTTTTCGGCAGCCCGGTGCCGGTCGCGGCCAACGGCGTATTCCCGCTGCTCGCCCTGCTGACGCTGCTCTATGTCGTCGGCACCGCCTTCATTGTTGTGGTCATGGCGAAGGAGCATGCCGCGCTCGTTCACAAGACGGCGGCGATGACCGATCCGCTGACCGGCCTGTTCAACCGGCGTGGCTTCTTCGATGCCGCCGAAAAGCTGGTGGCGAACCAGCGCAAGAGCGGCGAGCCGGTCACGATCATGATGTTCGACCTCGACCACTTCAAGTCGATCAACGACCGCTTTGGCCACGAGACCGGCGATGAGGCATTACAGGCCTTCGCCGCCACCGCGAGCGGCAGCATGCGAGCGCACGATATCGTCGGGCGGCTCGGCGGCGAGGAATTTGCGGCGATCCTGCCGGGCGGTCTCGACACCGCGATCATGGTCGCCGAGCGCGTCCGTGCCGCGTTCGAAGTGCGGGGCGTGGAAATTGCCGGCCATGCCATGAACGCCACGGTGAGTATCGGGGTGACGCATGCGCTGCCGGATGTCGCCCATATCCAGACCATGCTGGCGCGTGCAGACCGGGCGCTCTATGCGGCGAAAGCCACCGGCCGTAACCGCGTCTGCAGCGACCGGGATGTCCGCGACGCCGCCCCGGCCGCGCCGGTCCCTGCACCCGTGGTCTTCGAAGCCAACCCGGATATCGGCGCGCCGGCGATCGCGGCCGCCGCTGCCTGACGGGCAACCGGTTCGAGCAACCTTTTGTTTACCATGCGGACACTAGGCTTGCGCCATGGCAAACGCATCTTCCTCCCTGGCGTTGCAGAGGCTCACGCGCGATGCTGAGCGGGCCGGCGCCGCGATGGGGTGTTATTTTGGCGGTTCGGACGAATTCGAGGCTGCGCTGATTGCCGAGCGTCGGCGCGCCGGCGCTTATCGCCGGCCGAGGGGCATGCAAGCCGGCGTATGGGTCCTCAGCGTCTCCGGCGCCGCTGCCCTGCTTGGATTGCCGTTCGTCTGGTAAGTCCGCACCAATAAGCCATTCGCGCGTATCGCGCCGGGTGCGACCTGCGAGATCGCATGTCGAAACATTGGGCATGCGCCAACGAACAGTGTCGCTGGACTTGTTGGCGCCGCGCCGGCGCTGCTTGTTCGCGCTTGCGGCCCGCCAGCGCGGATGATTGATAACCCGTCTCGCAACCAGAAACGGACGACTCCGCAAATGATCGCAAGAGTGACCGCATGCCTGATCGCGGCATGCGCAATGACCACTGCCGCGCAGGCTCAGGATTGGCCGCAACGTCCGGTCACGATGGTGGTATCGGCGGCCGCCGGCGGGCCGATCGATGTGTTCGGCCGTGTCATGGCCGAGCGGATGGGGCAGATCCTCGGTCAGCAGGTGGTGATCGAGAATGTTCCCGGTGCCGGCGGCATGATGGGCGGAAACCGGGTCGCGAAGGCCGCGCCCGACGGCTACACCGCGATCCTCGGGACCATTGCAACGCATGCGCATTCGCAGACGCTGTACAAGAAGCCGCTCTACAACGCCGTGACGGACTTCACGCCGGTCAATCTGATCGCCGAGATCCCGCTGGTGCTGATCGTGCGCAAGGATTTGCCGGTCAATTCGCTCGATGAGTTCGTCGCCTACGCGAAGGCGAACCAGGGCAAGATGAACTACGGCTCCGCGGGCGCGGGCTCCGCAACCCATCTCGGCTGCATCCTGCTCAATCAGGCGCTCGGCACCAACATCCAGCATGTGCCTTACAAGGGCACTGGACCCGCGATGCAGGACCTGCAGGCGGGCCGCATCGACTTCCTTTGCGAGATCATCGTCACCGCGGTGCCGCAGATCGAGGCCGGCACCGTGAAGGCGATCGCGACCCTGTCGCGCGACCGCTCGCCGGTGCTGCCCAATCTGCCGACGGCTTACGAGAAGGGCTTCAAGGACATCCAGGCCTATACCTGGACCGCGCTGCTGTTGCCGAAAGATACGCCGCAGCCGATCGTGACGAAGATGCACGATGCGGCGCTGAAGACCATGGCCGATCCGCAGGTTCGCGAGAAGCTGCAGAAGCTCGGCGCCAGCATCGTCTCGGGCGATCGCGCGACGCCGGACTATCTCGGCAAGTTCGTGAAGTCGGAAATCGAAAAATGGGCGGGCCCGATCAAGAGCAGCGGAGCTGTCGTCGACTGATCCAGAGCCGCTAGCATCGAACATGAAAAAAGGGCGCCCGAAAGGGCGCCCTTTGCAGTTGCATCGCTCTCGCGATGTTTGGGAGGAACACGCTCACGCAGAATAGTACATCTCGAATTCGACCGGATGCGGGGTGTGCTCGAAGCGGATCACCTCGGTCATCTTCAGCTCGATATAGGCGTCGATGAAGTCGTCATCGAACACGCCGCCCGCCTTCAGGAAGGCGCGATCCTTGTCGAGGCTTTCCAGCGCTTCGCGCAGCGAGCCGCACACGGTCGGGATCTGCTTCAGTTCGGCCGGCGGCAGATCGTAGAGGTCCTTGTCCATTGCCTGGCCCGGATCGATCTTGTTCCGGATGCCGTCGAGACCGGCCATCAGGAGCGCGGCGAAGCACAGATACGGATTGGCGAGCGGATCCGGGAAGCGCACTTCGACGCGCTTCGCCTTCGGGTTGGTGGTGTAGGGAATGCGGCAGGACGCCGAGCGGTTGCGCGCCGAATAGGCGAGCAGCACCGGCGCTTCGTAACCCGGCACCAGACGCTTGTAGGAGTTGGTCGTCGGGTTGGTGAAGGCATTGACCGCCTTGGCATGTTTGATCACGCCGCCGATGTAGTGGAGGCAGGTTTCCGACAGGTCGGAATACTTGTTGCCGGCGAACACCGGCTTGCCGTCCTTCCAGATCGACTGATGGCAATGCATGCCCGAGCCGTTGTCGCCATAGACCGGCTTTGGCATGAAGGTCGCGGTCTTGCCATAGATGTTGGCGACCTGATGGATGCAGTACTTATAGATCTGCGTGTGGTCGGCCATGTAGGTCAGCGGCGAGAACTTCAGGCCGAGTTCGTGCTGGGCCGACGCCACCTCGTGGTGATGCTTCTCGACCTTGGCGCCCATCCGCGCCATCGCGGCCAGCATTTCGCCGCGCATGTCCTGCGCGGAGTCCTGCGGCGGGACCGGGAAATAGCCCTTCTTGATGCCGATGCGGTGACCGAGGTTTCCGGACTCGTATTCGGTCGCGGAGTTGGTCGGCAGTTCCACCGAGTCGAGGCGGAAGCCGCAATGATAGGGCTCGGCCGAATAGCGCACGTCGTCGAACACGAAGAACTCGGCCTCGGGACCGAAAAACACGGTGTCGCCGATGCCCATCGACTTCACCATCGCCTCAGCCTTCTTGGCGATGCCGCGCGGGTCGCGATTGTAAGGCTCGCCGGTTGTCGGCTCGAGCACGTCGCAAACGAGGACAAGGGTGGTCTCGGCGAAGAACGGATCGATGCAGGCGGTGGCCGGATCGGGCATCAGGCACATGTCGGATTCATTGATCGCCTTCCAGCCGGCGATCGAGGAGCCGTCGAACATCACACCTTCGGCAAAAGTGTCGTCGTCGATCATCGAGACGTCGAAGGTCACGTGCTGCCACTTGCCGCGCGGATCGGTAAACCGGAAATCGACGTATTTCACGTCGTTGTCCTTGATCAGCTTCATTACGTCTTTGGCGGTCGTCATCTAACGCATTCCCTTGTCTTGTTCGGGTTCGTGAATACGGGGGGCGTGAACTTCAGCGATGTCAGATCGCATCCAGTCCGGATTCTCCCGTTCTGATCCGGATGGCTTCCTCGATGTTGGAGACGAAAATCTTGCCGTCGCCGATCCGGCCGGTCTGCGCGGCACGCCGGATCGCGTCGACGGCCTTTTCCACCATCTCGTCGCCGAGCACGATTTCGATTTTCACCTTGGGGAGAAAATCCACCACATACTCGGCGCCGCGATACAATTCGGTGTGGCCCTTCTGGCGGCCGAAACCCTTGGCTTCGGTCACCGTGATGCCCTGCAATCCAACCTCCTGGAGAGCCTCCTTCACCTCGTCGAGCTTGAAAGGCTTTATGATCGCCTCGATCTTCTTCATGCGAATCCTCTTTCGGTCCGACGGTCAGAGGCTGACCGGCGGAGCCCGCCGATTGTTAGCAGGTCTTATGCCAATCAATGAAACCGCAAATAAAGCCGCTGAACCAAGATGTTGGCCGGGTTCCCACAGACTGCTGTCCTTAATGGTGCAGCAATGAGACCAGTATTTCATCAGTGTGCTCATTCTGTGAGCATGGGTGTGCCAATCACCATCAAAATGCACGGATAGGCTTTGCTCGAGCTTCTCACCAATGACCAGATGCGCAAGGCCGACGCGCTCGCCGTGGCCGGCGGGGTGCCATCGCTTGAACTGATGGAGAATGCCGGCCGCGCGGTGGCCGATGCGGTGGCGGAGGTATCGGGCGCGACCCGACCGGTCGTGGTCTGCGCCGGTCCGGGCAACAACGGCGGCGATGGCTTCGTGGCGGCCCGCCTGTTGGCGGATCGGGGGTGCCGGGTGCGCCTGGTGCTGCTCGGTGATCGGGGTGCGCTGACCGGTGACGCAGCCGAGATGGCGCGCCGCTATGCCGGACCGGTCGCTGGGTGGGATGTGGCCGATTTCGTTCCTGAAAGCGTGCTGGTCGATGCGCTGTTCGGGACCGGGCTCTCGCGTCCGGTGGAGGGCGAAGCCGCCGCGCTGATCGGGGCGATCAACCGCTCGGGCGCATACGTCGTCGCCGTCGACCTGCCGAGCGGCATCAATGGTGACAGCGGCGCGGTGATGGGGGAGGCGGTTCGGGCCGACCGCACCGTGACCTTCTTCCGGCGCAAGCCCGGCCACCTCCTGCTGCCTGGCCGCATCCATTGCGGGCGGATCACGGTGGCGGACATTGGGATCGGCGCCGCCGTTCTCAAGACCATCCGACCGGCGCTGTCCGTCAACGAGCCTGCATTATGGGCGGGAGCCTTCCCGGTGCCCCGGCCGGACGGACACAAATACTCCCGCGGGCATACGCTGGTCCTGTCCGGGGAACTTCCGAGCACCGGCGCGGCGCGACTGGCGGCGCGGGCGGCGCTGCGGGCCGGGGCGGGGCTCGTGACCATCGCCAGTCCGCGCAGCGCCCTGGCCGTCAACGCCGCTGCAACCCTGGCGGTCATGGTGCGAGAGGCGGACGGTGCCGAGGGCCTCTCTGCGCTGCTCGCCGACCGCCGAATCAACAGCGTGATCCTGGGGCCGGGGGGTGGCGTCGGGGCGGAGATGCGCGCTAAGGTGAGCGTCGCCGCGGCGGCGGAACGTGCTCTTGTGCTCGATGCGGACGCCCTGACGAGCTTTGGGGAAAACCCGAAACAGCTCTTTACAATCCTGACGAATCACAGGCTATCCACAGCAATCCTCAGTCCTCACGAGGGCGAGTTTTCACGTCTTTTCAGTGCTATATCGGAAATTCCTTCAGTTAAACAAAAACTTAAAGCCGCACTTGCTGCTTCACATGAAACAGGCGCGGTCGTGGTGTTGAAGGGGGCGGACACCGTCGTGGCTGCCCCGGACGGCCGCGCCGCCATCGCCCATAACGCGCCGCCCTATCTAGCTACCGCTGGGGCCGGCGACGTTCTGTCCGGATTTATCGGCGGTCTGCGCGCCCAGGGCATGCCGGCCTTCGAGGCTGGCGCCGCAGCGGTCTGGCTTCACGGCGAGGCGGCCGCCGCGTTCGGCCCCGGGCTGATCGCCGAGGACCTGACCGAGGCGCTGCCGCTGGTCTACCGCCGGTTGCTCCCGGCGCTGTCGCGCTGAGGCGAGGGCGCACAGTTTCCGTGTCCAAAAATGGCTAGCTCCGAGGCTGACGCGGCATTGCACAGACGCCCCCGGCGCACCATTTTTCTCGTGCGCATTTCCGACGCCATGATATAAGCCGCGCCGCTCGGCCGAACATGCCGCGCGAGCCCAAGCGCGCGGGCGTGGCGGAATTGGTAGACGCGCTGGATTTAGGTTCCAGTGACGCAAGTCGTGGGGGTTCAAATCCCTCCGCCCGCACCATTGAGGCCAGCCGAATTCAGGAAGTCAGCCAGAGCCGTTGGCGCGGCGACGAGGAGCGAAGTTTTTCCATGCAAGTCACCGAAACCCTCACCGATGGATTGCGCCGCGAATTCCGCGTGGTGATCCCCGCCAGCGAACTCGACACCAAGGTCAGCGAGCGTCTTGACGAACTGAAGGGCCGCGTCCGGGTCAATGGCTTCCGGCCCGGCAAGGTCCCGGCCACGCACCTGCGCAAGATGTACGGCCGCTCCGCCATGGCCGAGGCCATCGAGGCGGCGATGCGCGACGTCAATGCCAAGATTGTCGCCGACAACAATTTCCGTCTGGCGCTGCAGCCCAAGGTGACGCTGCCGGAGGACGAGAAGGCGGTCCAGGACGTCATCGAAGGCAAGTCCGATCTCGCCTACACGGTCGCCATGGAGATCCTGGCGCCGATCGACATCATCGATTTCAAGACCGTCGATCTCACCCGGATGACCGCCGAAGTCTCCGATCAGGAAGTCGATGAGGGCCTGAAGCGAATCGCTGACCAGAACCGGCCGTTCGCGGCCAAGGCCGAGGGCGCCAAGGCGGAAGCCGGCGACCGCGTCACGATCTCCTTCGTCGGCACCATCGACGGCGTGCCGTTCGAGGGCGGGTCGGCCGAGGACGTCGCTGTCCTGATCGGCAGCAACACCTTCATTCCGGGCTTCGAGGATCAGCTGACGGGAATCGGGGTGGGCGAAGATCGCAAGATCAACGTCACTTTCCCGGAGAATTATCCGGCTGCGCATCTGGCCGGTAAGGCCGCTGTGTTCGACGTCACCGCCAAGTCGATCGAGGCCCCCGGCGAGGTGAAGATCGATGACGACTTCGCCAAGTCGCTCGGAATGGAATCGCTCGACAAGCTGAAGGCGGCCGTCAAGGAGCGGATCCAGCGCGAGCATGATTCGATCTCCAAGCAGCGCGTCAAGCGGGCGCTGTTCGACGTTCTCGACGAGCGGCATCAATTCCCGTTGCCGCCGGCTCTGGTCGACCAGGAATTCGAGAACCTGTGGCAGACGCTGACCTCCGAGATGCAGCAGTCGGGCCGCAGCTTCGAGGACGAGAACACCACCGAGGAGAAGGAGCGCGAGGAGTATCGCAAGATCGCCGACCGCCGCGTGCGCCTTGGCCTCTTGCTCGATGAGATCGCGCGCAAGAACGAGATCAGCGTTACCGAGGACGAGGTCCGACGCGCCATCATGGAG
>JAEWHY010000079.1 GCA_023387555.1 Pseudomonadota bacterium | reverse complement strand
CTATCAAGCAGTCGATCCGCGCGACGAAACTCGGCGGCACCATTCCGATCATCGGCGTGGTGGCCGGTCCTTCGCTCGATTTCCCTCTGCCGCTGATCACCATGAACATGCTCAATGTGGTCGGCGTCGCGCTCGGCAATCGGCGGCAATTCGCCGACATGCTGCGGGCGATCGGGCATCACGGCATCAGGCCGGTGGTGGACCGCACCTTCCCGCTGGCGCAATTGCCGGACGCGCTGACCTGGTTGCAGGGCGGCAACCATGTCGGCAAGGTCTGCATCGAGATCGATTGAGCATTCCTTCGGCATGTCTGCAGAAAATCCGGATCGGGCGCGGGTTCGCGCGTTTCTCGCGGGCACGGGTGCGCCGCTGGCGTTCGACTCTTCGCCGCTGCTGGCCGCGTTAGGGACCACGATCATGTCGGCGGAGAGCGGCCGGATCACGTTGCGATTTGAGCCGGAGCCGCTGTTCCTGCAGGGCGCCAGCGTCGTGCAGGGCGGCGCCGTGTCGGCGATGCTCGATTACGCGATGGCGGCGGCGATCATGACGGCGCTGGACGACAGCATCCACTTTGCGACCGCGGGCCTCAACGTGTCCTTTCTCGCCGCCGTCAGGCCGGGCACGCTGTTCGCGGATGGCGAAGTGGATCGGCTCGGCCGGCGCAACGGGTTTGCGCGGGCGCAACTGCGGGCCGGGACCGGCGATGCGGTCCTTGCGACCGCGTCGTCCGTCCTCACGCTGCTTCCGCCGCAAGGCTAGCGAACGACCGCGGGCTTCAACCGCCCTCCGTTTGCTGCATTGACGCGGCATGTGACGGCGTTAGACTCCACTGTAAGGAAAGATGTTCCGATAAACGGAACAGCGATCGTCATGCACAACGCAGCGATTGCACGAAAAGGGAGGATCTGATGCGAAGTATCGCCCGCATTGTGCGAAGTCTTGCCTGCATCGCTATTATCGGCGGCGTCGCGACGGCCGCGGTCGCCGAAACGCCGAAGCGCGGCGGCGTCCTGCGGCATGTCATCGAAGGCGAGCCGACCAGCTTCGATTGCCACTCCGCGGCGACCTCGTTCGCATTGCAGGTTCTGGCGCCGCATTACTCGACGCTGCTGAAATACGACAACAACGATTATTCGAAGATCGTCGGCGATCTCGCGGACTCCTGGACGGTCTCGCCCGATCGTCTCACCTTCACGTTCAAGCTGAAGCCGGGCGTCAAATTCCACGATGGCAGCGAACTGTCAGCGGCCGACATCAAGGCGACCTTCGATCGCCTGCGCAATCCGCCCGAGGGCGTGACCTCCGCGCGCCGGGGCCAGTTCGCGAGCATCGACACCATCGAGACGCCGTCGGCCGACACTGTGGTGTTCAAGCTCAAGCACGTCAATCCGGCGGCGCTGTTCATGTTCGCCAATCCGTGGAATTGCGTCTATTCCGCCAAGAAGCTGGCCGAGAACCAGAAGTTCTATGACACCAATGTGATGGGCACCGGTCCCTTCGTCTTCGAGGAATACGTCAAGGGCTCGCACTGGGCGTCGAAGCGGTTCGACAATTACTTCCAGAAGGGCAAGCCGTATCTCGACGGCATCCGCGCCTTCTTCATCAACGGGCCCGGCGTGATCAACGCGCTGGCCGGCGGGCAGGTCGATGCGCTGCTGTTCCAGGTCGCGCCGCCGGATCGTGCGCGCCTGAAGAACCTGCGCGGCGATGCGGTGGTGTTCCACGAGAATTCCTTCAACATCACCAACTTCCTGACTGTGAACGTGAAGAAGCCGCCGTTCAGCGATCCGCGCGTGCGCAAGGCGCTCAGCCTTGCGATCGACCGCTGGGGCGGCATTCCGAGCCTCGCCAAGCTGGCGACGCTGGAATTCCCCACCGTCTTCGTGCCGGCCGCGAGCCCCGTCGCCTACAACAAGGAGGAGATGGAGAAGCTGCCGGGCTACAGCACCGACATGGACAAGCAGCGCGCGGAAGCCAGGAAGCTGCTGGCCGAAGCCGGCGTGCCGAAACTGAAGCTCACCTTGCTGAATCGCAACGTGCGTCTGCCCTGGCAGCCGCTCGGCATCTACATCATGGACCAGTGGCGCCAGATCGGCATCGAGGTCGATCAGATCCCGGCCGAAACGCCGCCGTATTTCGCGGCGCTCACCAGCGGCAATTATGACGTGGCGATCGACTTCAACAACACCGTCAGCGTCGACCCGAACGAAGTGCTGGTGAAGTTCATCCCCGGCAGCCCGAACAATTATTCCGGCGCCGACGACAAGGTGCTGGTCGAGTTGTTCAACAAGCAGGCGGACATGACCGACCCGGCCGAGCGCAAGAAGGTGGTGCGGCAGTTCCTCGAGCGGCTGGTCGACCAAGGCTACAACATCCCGCTGTTCGGCAACAACCGGGCGACCGCGGCGGTGAAGGAACTCAAGGGCTGGAAGCTCGCACCCACCACCGTGCTCAATCTCGACATGGCGGATGTGTGGTTCGACAGGTAATTGGCCAGCTACGTGCGCGAGTACTGCCGCAAACTCAGTGCGCTCCCTCCCCCTGAAAGGGGGAGGGTCGGGGAGGGGGTCTACGACCGTCTGATTGACCCCCACCCGCTCTTCTTCGCTTCGCTCAGTCGAGCGACCTCCCCCTTTCAGGGGGAGGTAAGGGTCGTCGCGCGGCAGACGTCGTATGCAAGCCACTGAAGCCGATTTCATCGTTGTTGGCGCCGGCTCCGCCGGCTGCGTAGTGGCCGCGCGGCTGTCCGAGGATGGCCATCGGGTGCTGCTGCTGGAAGCGGGCCCAAGCGACTGGCGGCCGATGATCCATATTCCGGCCGGCATGGTGACGCTGTTGCGGCATCCGGTGGTGAACTGGAATTACGCAATGGAGCCGGAGCCCGGCATCGGCAATCGCGCGCTCGGCTGGCCGCGCGGCAAGGTGCTCGGCGGATCCAGCGCGATCAACGGCATGCTGTATCTGCGCGGCCATCCGGCGGATTATGACGGCTGGGCGCAGATGGGCTGCACCGGCTGGAGCGCGAGCGACGTGCTGCCGTTCTTCCGCAAGTCGGAGCGCCGCACCGGCGGCGACGATGCCCATCGCGGCCGCGACGGCGAAATGGCCGTCGAGGACTACCGGACTATCCTGCCGCTGACGCATCGCTTCGTGAAGGCGGCGGTGGAGGCCGGCGTCCCGTTCACGCCCGACCTGAACGGCGCGCAGCCGGAGGGCGTCGGCTACTCGCAGATGAGCCGCCGCCGCCGTATCCGCCAGTCGACCGCGCGCGCCTTTCTGCGGCCGGCGATGCGGCGCGCCAACCTGCAGGTCGAGACCGGCGCGCTGGCGCGGCGCATCCTGTTCGAGGGCAGGCGCGCGATCGGGGTCGAATATGAGCGCGGCGGCGCGGTGCGGACGGCCCGCGCCGCGCGTGAGGTGATCGTGTGCGGCGGCGCGGTCAATTCGCCGCAACTGCTGCAACTGTCCGGCATCGGCCCAGCGGCGCATCTGCAATCGATCGGCGTTCCTGTGGTGCAGGATGTTCCGGGCGTCGGCGCGAACCTGATCGATCACCTGGCGGCGCTGATGGCCTATCGCGCGCGCGGCGAGATTTCGGTCAATCAGTTGCGCCGTGGCGCGCGGCTGATGGGCGAGATCGCGCGCTGGTGTCTGTTCGGCACCGGGGCGTTGACCTTCGGCGTCTCGACCGCGAGTGTGTTCGCGCGGATGCGCGAGGGCCGCAGCAGTCCCGACCTGCAGATCCTATTTACGCCGGGCAGCTACGACCGCAGCCGCTTCGGCCAGCTGGAACGCGAGCCCGGCATGACGGCCGCGATCTGCGCGGTCAATCCGCAGAGCCGCGGCACCATCATGGCGGTCTCGCCGGACCACAAGCGCGCGCCGGCGATCAGGCCGAACTACTTCTCCGCGCCGGCCGACATGGAAGTGACGCTCGCCGGCATCCGCCTCGCCCGCCGCATCTTCGCGCAACCCGCCATCGCCGATGCCGTCGCGGCGGAGACGGTGCCGGGCCCGGAGGCGCAGGACGAGGCGGCGCTGCAGGACTTCGCCCGCAACCATTGCTCGACCGTGTTCCATCCGGTCGGCACCTGCCGGATGGGGACCGGTTCGAATGCCGTGGTCGATCCGCGGCTGCGCGTGCATGGCGTCGCGGGCCTGCGCGTCGTCGATGCCTCGATCATGCCGACGATCACCACCGGCAACACCAATGCGCCGACCATCATGATCGGCGAGAAGGGCGCGGCGATGATCCGCGAGGACGCGCGGGGGTGAGGGGGCAGCCTCGCTCGCCCGGGCCAGCGGCAGGATGTTGAACCATCACCGTCACGGCGTGAGGCGCAGCCTGAACCATCACCGTCACGGGGTGAGGCTTAGCCTGAACCATCACCGTCACCCTGAGGTGGCCGCCGAAGGCGGCCCTCGAAGGGCGACGGCCCGGCTTGTGGCCGTGCATCCTTCGAGGGCGGCTGCGCCGCCGCCTCAGGATGACGGCAGGTCTATCCGTTTCCGCTGTGGATACGTCGCGCTGCGCGTCACGCAGCTGATTTGAACACGGACACGGTAACCCGTCATTGCGAGGACTGCGAGGCGAAGCCGAAGCAGGACGAAGCAATCCATCGCCGCCAAAGACACGAGGCGCGGATTGCATGGATTGCTTCGCTGCGCTCGCAATGACGAAGCAAGGCGCAGCAACGCACCGCAAGGCAGCAAGTGTAGCCCGGATGAGCGAAGCGAAATCCGGGATCACTCACCCGCATGTCGCTGCGCTCATGCGGGCTACCGGCCTTGTAGGATGGGTTGAGCAACGCGAAACCCATCATCCCTCGCGGCACAACAAAGAATCTCGTTCAAGGACTATATTCCGCATTTCCGCCATCTTCCCCTGATCTATTCCGCACATCCCGCCTCGTCCAAGGGGCGTCTGATCAGCGTCATGAGACGCGGGGCGGGGTGCGGTGGCCGTTGCGGGGCGCAAGACGTGCGTCGTGCAGCGGAGGCCCAAGCTGCGATGATCCGTCCCACCGGCCGTGGGTCACCAGCGGAGGATAACAAGACGAGCCGTCCGGCGGTGCCGGTCAACGGTGTCTGTCCTCCGGGGTTGTCGCAGAGCAAGCCTCAAACACCGCGCGCGGAACGCCGGAATCTTTCGGCGGTCCGTGGTGCTGCAATCTCGTGTGCTTCACATTCGCACACGAGGCCATGGGCTGGCTGACAGCCCGGCGTTCCGCGCGCCCTTGGATTTTCCAGGGGGAGGAATGCGAGTTGAACGACGGGCGCGCCCGCGCCGGCCAAAGAACAGGGCCGGCGGAGCTTTGTCCGAGGGAGCCCGACGCAATCTCACGTCTTGAATTTCGGATCGAGCCAGTCGCGCAGGGCGTCGCCCAGGAGGTTGAAGGCGAACACCGCGAAGCTGATGGCGAGGCCGGGGAAGATCACGATCCACGGCGCTTCCTCGAAGAAGTCGGAAGCGCTGCCCGACAGCATCAGACCCCAGGCCGGCACCGGCTCGGCGACGCCGAGGCCGAGGAACGACAGCACCGCCTCGAGCAGGATCGCCTGCGCGATATAGGCCGTCAGCATGATGAGATAGGGCGCCATCAGATTCGGGATCATGTGGCGCAGCACGATGCGGGCGTTGGAATAGCCGGCGATGCGCGCCGCATCGACATAGGGCAGGTTGCGGATCACCAGCGCGGACGAGCGGATGACGCGCGCGACCTGCGGCACGATCGGGATCGCGATGGCGAGGATCAGGTTGATGTCGATGCCGAACACGAGGTAACGCCCGAGCACCGCGACCACGACCAGCGCCAGCACGATCAGCGGGAACGACAGCATGAGATCGATGGCGCGCTGGATGGCGTTGTCGATCTTGCCGCCGAAATAGGCCGAGCCTGCGCCGATGATGGCGCCGAGAGTGCAGCCGAGGAACGCAGCGGACAGCCCGATGATCAGCGCGGTGCGGGCGCCGTAAATGATGCGCGAGAGGATGTCGCGTCCGAACGGATCGGTGCCGAGCAGATGCTTCCAGCTCGGCGGCTCCAGCATCGCCGCCATGTTGTTGCGGACCGGGTCGTAGGGCGCGATGCGCTCCGCAAAGATGCCAGCGAATATCATGACGAGGAGCACCAGCAGCGCGATCATGCCGGCCGGCTGCTTGATGCAGAAATCGACCAGCGGGTTGCGCAGCCAGGACGGACGCTTGCGGGTCTGGATTGTGCCGTCGGTCATGGCGGCCTCAATTGTAGCGCACGCGCGGATCGAGCGCGGCGTAAATGAGGTCGATCACGAGATTGGTGGCGATGTAGAAGGTCGCGAACAGCATCACCATGCCCTGGATCAGCGTGAAGTCGTGCCGGGCGACGCTCTGCACGAACAGCTTGCCGAGGCCGTTGAGGCTGAAGACCTGTTCGGTGACGACGAGACCGCCGAGCAGGAACGCAAACTCGAGGCCGATCACCGTGACCGCCGGGAGGAGGGCATTGCGCAGGGCATGCCGGCGCACGATCACGGACTCGATCACGCCCTTGGCC
>JAEWHY010000173.1 GCA_023387555.1 Pseudomonadota bacterium | reverse complement strand
GTGCTGGGCGCGGGCCGGATATTTGACTCAAGGGGTCGATTTACCCATGGTCCGGCCCCAACTAAGCGCCTGACTCGACCTTAAACGCTGGGGCGCGGACCTAACCCACTGGAATTCCATGAATATCGTGGTCGTTGAATCGCCGGCCAAAGCCAAGACCATCAATAAATACCTTGGTCCCGGCTACGAGGTTCTGGCTTCGTTCGGTCATATCCGCGATCTTCCGGCCAAAGATGGCTCGGTCGACCCCGATCATAATTTCAGAATGATCTGGGAGGTCGACGAGCGGGCGCAGAAGCGGATCAACGACATCGCCAGGGCGGTCAAGGGCGCCGACAAGCTCATTCTGGCGACCGACCCGGATCGCGAGGGAGAAGCGATCTCGTGGCACGTGCTCGAGGTCCTGAAGGAAAAGAAGGCCCTCAAGGACCAGGCCATCGAACGGGTGGTATTCAATGCCATCACCAAGCAGGCGGTCAGCGAGGCGATGCAGAATCCGCGCAAGATCGACCATGCGCTGGTCGATGCCTATCTCGCGCGCCGCGCCCTCGACTATCTCGTCGGCTTCACCCTCTCGCCGGTGCTGTGGCGCAAGTTGCCGGGCGCGCGGTCGGCCGGTCGCGTGCAGTCGGTCGCGCTGCGCCTCGTCTGCGACCGCGAACTCGAAATCGAGAAATTCGTCACCCGCGAATACTGGTCGCTGATCGCAACGCTGGCGACGCCGCGCAACGAAAGCTTCGAGGCCCGTCTGGTCGGGGCCGACGGACAGAAGATCACCCGGCTCGATATCGGTTCCGGCAAGGAAGCCGAGGACTTCAAGCGCGCGCTCGAGAGCGCGGCCTTCACCGTCGCATCCGTCGAGGCGAAGCCGGCGCGGCGCAACCCGCCGCCTCCGTTCACGACATCGACGTTGCAGCAGGAAGCAAGCCGCAAGCTCGGCTTTGCGCCGGCCCACACCATGCGGGTCGCACAGCGGCTCTACGAGGGCGTCGACATCGAGGGCGAGACCGTCGGCCTCATCACCTATATGCGAACCGACGGCATCGACATGGCGCCGGAGGCCATCACCGGCATCCGCAGCATGATCAGCAAGAATTACGGCCGCGACTATGTGCCGGACGCGCCGCGCCGCTACCAGAACAAGTCGAAGAACGCCCAGGAAGCCCACGAAGCGATCCGCCCGACCGACGCGCAACGCGCGCCGCGTGCGGTCGCGCGCGCCCTCGATTCCGACCAGGCCAAGCTTTACGAACTGATCTGGAACCGCGCGGTCGCGAGCCAGATGCAATCGGCCGAACTCGAGCGCACCACGGTCGATATCGCGGCCAAGGTCGCGGGACGCAATCTCGACCTGCGCGCCACCGGACAGGTCATCAAGTTCGACGGCTTCCTGACGCTTTATCAGGAAGGCCAGGACGACGATTCCGAGGACGAGGAATCCAAGCGCCTGCCCGCCATGTCGCAGGGCGAAGCGCTGCGCAAGGACAGGATCAGCGCCACCCAGCATTTCACCGAGCCGCCGCCGCGCTTCACCGAAGCCTCGCTCGTCAAGCGCATGGAAGAGCTCGGCATCGGCCGTCCCTCGACCTATGCCTCGATTCTCGCGGTGCTCAAGGACCGCGGCTATACCCGCCTCGACAAGAAGCGTCTTCATCCGGAAGACAAGGGCCGCCTCGTCGTCGGATTCCTCGAGAGCTTCTTCCAGAAATACATCGAGTATGACTTCACCGCTTCGCTCGAGGAGCAGCTCGACAGGATCTCGAACAACGAGCTGGACTGGCACCAGCTGCTGCGCGACTTCTGGGACGACTTCATCGCCGCGGTCGGCGAGATCAAGGACCTGCGGATCACCCAGGTCCTGGATGCGCTGAACGAACTGCTCGGCCCGCATGTCTTCCCGAAGCGCGAGGATGGCGGCGACCCGCGCCAATGCCCGAATTGCAACGAGGGCCAGCTGTCGCTGAAGGTCGGCCGCTTCGGCGCCTTCGTCGGCTGCTCGCGCTATCCGGAATGCAACTTCACCCGCCAGCTCACGCCCGGCGCCAGTGGCGGCGACACCGGCACCAAACTGCTCGGCAAGGACCCGGCAACCGGCGAGGATGTCACGCTGCGTGGCGGCCGTTTCGGCCCCTACGTCCAGCTCGGCGAAGGCAACAAGGAGACCAAGGAGAAGCCCAAGCGCTCCGGCCTGCCGAAGGGTCTGGCGCCGGACGATGTCGACCTGCAGGTCGCGCTCGGCCTGCTCTCGCTGCCGCGCGATGTCGGCAAGGATCCCGAGACCGGCGACATGATCATTGCCGGCATCGGCCGGTTCGGCTCATACGTGAAGCTCGGCAAGACCTACGCCAATCTCGAGCCGGGCGACGACGTGCTCAATATCGGCCTCAACCGCGCGGTCATGCTGATCGCCGAGAAGAAGGCCAATCCGGGCAAGAGCCGCAGGTTCGGCGCCGATCCCGGCCGCTCGCTTGGCGATCATCCCGACAAGGGCGGGCCCATCATCGTCAAGAACGGACGCTATGGCGCCTATGTCAGCCATGACGGCGTGAATGCGACGCTGCCCGCGGACAAGACCCCGGACACGGTCACGCTGGCCGAAGCCGTTTCGCTGCTCGATGCGCGCATCGCGGCCGGCGGCGGCAAGAGGAAGAAGGCCGCGCCGAAAGCCGCAAAGGCGACGGCGGACGGCAAGCCTGCCAAAGCCAAGAAGACCAAGGCCGACGCCGCGGAAAAGAAGCCTGCAGCCAAGAAGTCTGCCGCCAAGAAGACCACGGCACGCAAGGCCTCCTCGAAGGCGGCGGCGGCAAAATCGCGATCGAAGGCCGCAGGAAATACAGGCGTCGACAAAACTGCTGAACCCGCTCCCGCCGGCCAAAAACGCAAGGCCGCCAACTAGTCCCTTGCCGGTTTTGCCGGCCGGGGCCACATCATAGGTCATCTTGGCCCGCATCAAACCACACAGCGCTCCCTTCCCGACCCGGGAGCAATTGCTCGCGTTCATCAAGGATCATGCCGGCAAGGCCGGCGCCCGCGAGATCGCGCGTGCTTTCGGGCTGAAGAATGCCGACCGGGCCACGCTGAAACGGATGCTGCGCGATCTCGCCGACGAAGGCACGGTCGAGAAGCGGCGCAACCGGCTGCACAAGCCAGGCACCCTGCCCTCCGTTACCCTTGCCGACATCGTCGAGCGCGACCGCGACGGCGAGTTGATCGCCGTTCCCAATGAATGGGACGAAGAGGCTCACGGCCCAAGCCCGCGCATTCTGGTGGCGACGCTCCGCAAGGCCAAGCCTGGCGAGACCGCCGGTATCGGCGACCGGGCCCTGCTGCGCGTGGACAAGCTGTCCGAACGCGACGGCCACGTCACCTATACCGGCCGTGTCATCAAGGTGCTCGATCGCGCCAGGAAGCGCATGCTCGGTATTTTCCGCAGCCTTCCTGGCGGCGGCGGCCGACTCGTTCCGGTCGACAAGAAGTCGCTCGGACGTGAACTCGCAATCCCGCCCGGCGCCACGATGGACGCGGAGGACGGCGAACTCGTCGCCGCCGATGTTGCAAAGGCCGGCCGCTTCGGCCTTCCGACCGGCAAGATCAAGGAACGGCTCGGCTCGTTGAAGAGCGAGCGCGCGGTCAGCCTGATCGCGATCCATGCGCACGGCATTCCCCATGTCTTCCCGCGCGAGGTGCTGGCCGAAGCCGAAGCTGCCAAACCCGCCGTTCTGACCGGCGGCCGCGAGGACTGGCGCGAACTGCCGCTGGTGACCATCGATCCGGCCGATGCCAAGGATCACGACGACGCGGTTCATGCCGCACCCGACACTAATCCCGACAACCGCGGCGGTCACATCGTCACCGTCGCGATTGCCGATGTCGCGCACTACGTCCGTCCCGGCTCAGCACTCGACCGCGAGGCGCTCGAACGCGGCAACTCGGTCTATTTCCCGGACCGCGTGGTGCCGATGCTGCCGGAACGCATCTCGAACGACCTGTGTTCGCTGAAGCCCATGGTCGATCGCGCGGCGCTCGCCGTGCGCATGGTCATAGCGCCGGATGGACGCAAGCGCTCGCACAGTTTCCATCGTATCCTGATGCGCTCGGCCGCCAAGCTGCATTATGCGCAGGCGCAGGACGCGTTCGATGGCCGCACCGACGACACCACGGCGCCGATCAAGGCAGCTATCCTCGATCCGCTCTATGCGGCCTACCGCTCCGTCCGCAGAGCGCGGGATGCGCGTGGCCCGCTCGACCTCGACCTGCCGGAACGCAAGATCCTGCTGAATGCCGATGGCTCATTGGACCGGGTCATCATTCCGCAGCGGCTCGACGCCCACCGGCTGATCGAGGAATTCATGATCCTCGCCAATGTCGCGGCCGCCGAAACACTCGAGCGTGCGAGCACTCCGCTGATCTACCGCGTCCATGACGAGCCCTCGCTGGAGCGGGTCGAGGGCTTGCGCGAGCTCTTGCGCACGCTCGATATGTCATTTCCCAAGGGCGCCGTGTTGCGGCCGGCGATGTTCAACACTGTGCTGGCGCAGGTGAAGGGCACCGAGACCGAGACGCTGGTCAACGAAGTGGTCTTGCGCAGCCAGGCGCAGGCGGAATATTCCGCCGAAAATTACGGCCATTTCGGCCTCGCCTTGCGGCGCTATGCGCATTTCACATCGCCGATCCGCCGCTATGCAGACCTTGTGGTGCACCGCGGACTGATCCGCGCGCTGAAACCTGGCGACGGGGCACTGCCCGAAGCCGCCGACGTGAAGGCGCTGAACGAGATTTCCGCCCGTATTTCCGCGGCCGAACGGCGCGCCATGGCGGCGGAACGCGAGACCAACGATCGCCTGATCGCGCACCATATGGCCGACCGGATCGGCGCTACCTTCGAGGGCCGGATCGCGGGCGTCACCCGCGCCGGGCTGTTCGTCAAGCTTGACGAAACCGGCGCCGACGGATTCATTCCGGCCCGAACCATTGGCGACGACTATTTCCAGTATCATGAGGACCGCCACGCGATGATCGGACGCTCCACCGGGGAAACCTACCGTTTGGGCGATACCGTCACGGTCAAGCTGGTCGAAGCTGTTCCGGTGGCCGGCGCCCTGCGCTTTGAACTGAAGTCATCGGGACGGGCCGGCAAGCGCGTTGCACTCCGCTCGACCCGCACCCGAGCCGTCAGTCGGGACGAGCGGCTGCCACGCAAGCGACGAGGATGAAGACGATGGAACATGATGCAGGACGCCCCGCGCGCGATGGGTGGCTCTCAGTCAAGCGCGGCCTTGGGGGAATGTGCCCCGCCTGCGGACGCGGCCGGATCTTCCGCGCACTGCTGAAGGTCAATGACCATTGCCCGTCCTGCAACGAGGCGCTGCACCATCATCGCGCCGACGACTTGCCGGCCTATCTGAATATCGTGCTGGTCGGCCATATCGTCGTACCGCTGGTGCTGTTCGTCGAGACCGCTTTCGCTCCGCCCTACTGGCTGCACGGGGTGCTCTGGCTTCCGCTCACGCTGATCATGGCCTTCGCCCTGATGCATCCGATCAAGGGCGCCGTTGTCGCGTGGCAATGGGCGATGCGCATGCACGGCTTCGACCCGGCAGGCGACCGAAACGATCCCCTGCCCACGGTAGCACCGTCAAAATGCGCGAACTGACCGATCTCGAGAAGCGGCTCACGGCGGCCGAGCGCGAGCGCGCGTCGGCCAATGTGCGGCCGAAGGATGCCGCGACCCTGATCATTGTCGACCGCTCCGGTCCGGCGCCCAAGGTGCTGCTCGGCAAGCGCCATCACGGTCACAAATTCATGCCGGGAAAATTCGTGTTTCCCGGCGGCCGGCTCGAGCCGAACGATCGGCTGATGCCGGTTGCGACCCCGCTGGACCCGTTCACGGAAAAATACCTGATGCACGGCACCAAGCGGCCGAGCGTCAGCCGCGCCAAAAGTCTGGCGCTCGCCGCGATTCGCGAGACCTTCGAGGAAACCGGACTGATTCTGGGCGCACCATCGAACAAGTCCGCGCCGGTGCCCGAGGGCCCCTGGGCCGAATTCGCCAAGGCTGGCTTCTACCCCGACCTCTCGTCACTGCATTTCATTGCCCGAGCCATCACCCCGTCGCGACGGCCGCGCCGATTCGATACGCGTTTTTTCGCCGTCGACGCCGCAACCATCGCCCACAAGGTGGAGAATGTGGTCCATGCCGAGGCCGAACTGGTCGAACTGGTGTGGATGCCGATCGCCGATGCGCGCAGCCTCGACATGCCGACCATCACCGGAGTGGTGTTGCAGGAGCTTGAAGCCCGCGTGGCTGCTGGTTTCGGCCGTGACCTGCCGGTTCCGTTCTACCGGATGCCCCGGAAGGTGTTCTATCGCGAGCTGATCTCCTGAGATTGCCCGCGTCTGTTTCCTTGACATTGGCGGCTTTGCCGCTAGTTTCCGCGCCAAATCCTGTCAATTTGAGGTCATCATGGCCAAGGCCGTCACCATCAAGGTCAAGCTGCTGTCCACCGCCGACACCGGCTATTACTACGTCAGCAAGAAGAACTCGCGGACGATGACCGACAAGCTGTCGAAGAAGAAATACGATCCGATCGCGAAGAAGCACGTCGAGTTCCGCGAAGCGAAGATCAAGTAATAGCGCGCAAGACGCGCTAAAGCTTCATTCTACCTGAGATTGGAAAACCCTGGGTCCGGCTCACAATAGGTGGCCGGCCGGAAGCGGTGTCATGAGGAGGCCACTCTTCTCACCGCCTCCGGACCGGCCGAACCCCACGGACCCAGGAGATGCGGCGGACCTGAGCATTCCGTAGGGTTATCAAGCTGGACCACGCGGGCGTAGCCGCGGCGTGGTTCGCGGGGCGCGGCTCTGGCCGCCGTTCGTCCCGACTTCGAGGCTACCCCTACACCTTCCGGAAATCAAAGGCGAAGTCCCCGGTACGCCGGGCAACCTGCCGTCAACGTAAAGAGTTAGGGTTTCCAGCCGACGGTTCGGCGGGATGCGGCGATACGCGACCGAGATCGGGGCATCGAGCCCTCGTCGCCACTAGGCGGCGTTGGCGACCACCCGGTTCCGTCCCTCGCGTTTGGCGCGGTAGAGGGCCCGGTCGGCCCGCTTCAGCAACTGTGCGGCGGTGTCATCGGACGGTTCCAGCCCCGCGATGCCGACCGAGATGGTCGCGTCGATCTTGCGCCGGCCCTGTTCGATCGGGAATGGTTCGCCGGCGATCTTGCGGCGCAGCCGCTCGGCGACGGCCGAGGCCACGGACATGTCGGTTTCCGGCATCACCACCACGAATTCCTCGCCGCCGATCCGGCAGGCGAGATCGATCCCGCGGATCGACTTCCGGACCCGCAGGGCGAATTCGCGGAGCACTTCGTCACCGCAATCGTGGCCATAGGTGTCGTTGATCGACTTGAAGTAGTCGATGTCGAGCACGAGAACCGAGAGCGGCTTGCCTCGCGAGCCGGCTTGTTCGACCAGCTTGGCGAGGTGGCTTTCCATGTAGCGGCGGTTATGCAGACCGGTCAGCGCATCGGTGATGGCCGCCTCGATCGACATCTGCACATTGTCGCGCAGCCGTTCGGTATAGCGCTTGCGCTTGATCTGGGTGCGCACGCGCGCCTGCAGTTCATGGCTGTCGATCGGACGCATCAGATAGTCGTTGATGCCGATTTCGAGCCCGCGCATCAGCCGTGCGGTTTCGTCCGGTTCGCAGATCGCAAGGATCGGCAGGCTGCGGGTGCGATCGAGCGAGCGCAGCTGGCTGCACAGGCGCAGCGCGTCGAAATTCTCCAGCCCGAGCGAGACCACGAGCAGATCGTAGTTACCCTCCGCGGAGCTTATCAGAGCGGCGCTCGGGTCGGTCTCGATGTCGACGAAGTGCTCTTTTTCGAGCATTGCGGCGAGCCGCTCATAGGACGAACGGCGGTCATCCACGATCAGGATGCGGCCCTGCAGCCCCTGCTCGGTGATCGCCTCCCGCTCCGCGCTTTCGATCCCGATCTCGCGCGACGTAACGGCGCGCATGCGCAGTTCGTCGGTCATCATCTTCAGCCGCGTCAACGAACGCACGCGCGCGATCAACGCAACATCGGAAACCGGCTTGGTGAGGAAATCGTCGGCGCCGGCCTGCAAGCCGGCTACGCGGTCCGACGGTTGGTCGAGCGCCGTCACCATCACCACAGGAATATGATGGGTCGCCGGATTGCTCTTCAGCCGGCGGCAAACCTCAAACCCATCGAGGTCCGGCATCATGACGTCGAGCAGCACGATGTCGCATTCGGCGCGCTGGCATGCCTCCAGCGCCGCGGCACCGCTATAGGCGGTTGTGACGTCGAAATATTCCGCAGACAGCCGCGCCTCGAGCAGCTTCACGTTTGCGGGAATGTCGTCGACGACAAGAACGCGTGCTGTCATTTGCGGTCTGTCTTATGCATTTCCGAGAAAGTGACGGATGGTCTCGATGAATTTTCCGACTGAAATCGGCTTGGACAGATAGGCTTCGCAGCCACCGGCGCGAATACGCTCCTCATCACCTTTCATGGCGAAGGCGGTCACCGCCACCACGGGGATGGACTTCAGCTCGGCGTCGTCCTTCAGCCACTTGGTGACTTCAAGACCCGACACCTCCGGCAACTGGATATCCATCAGGATGAGATCGGGCCGGTGCTGGCGCGCGAGTTCCATGGCGTCGATACCGTTGCGGGTGCCAACGGTGTGATAGCCATGCGCCTCCAACAGATCGTGGAAGAGCTTCATATTGAGCTCATTGTCCTCCACAATCAGGACGGTCTTGGCCATTCCACGCCCCTCCTGGGCTAAACTTCATCGCGCCCGGCTGCCAAGGCGTGGAGCGCCGCAACCCCGAAATGCGGGGCTCGGACAATGCCGCCCATGGTAATTCGCATTTGTTACGGAAAGGCAAACGCAGACCGATGACCAACGACCGCAAGTTGCCGCCCGAGGA
>JAEWHY010000144.1 GCA_023387555.1 Pseudomonadota bacterium | reverse complement strand
CCGATTGCCTTCGCCCGATTTTGTGACAGCCGAATCCCGTGGCCGGGACTGGTCCGGCCATGGGCGGAATAGCAATATATTTGGAGGAGACCGGCCATGAGCAACGCACCGCAAGCCCTCGAAAGCTATCTGGCCGGCGCGTGGCGGCGCGGCGATGGCGTCGAGACCGAGCTGGTCGATCCGGTCCGCGGCAATGTGCTCGCGACCGTGAGCGCCCGCGGCCTCGATCTAAACGCCGCGCTCGATCATGCGCGCAAGACCGGCGGCGCTTCGCTGCGCGCACTGTCCTTCGCCGAGCGCGCCAAACTGATCGGCGCGGTCGCCGATGTGCTGATCGCCAATCGCGCCAAATACGAACAGATTGCCATTGCCAATTCCGGCAACACCAAGATCGATGCGGCGATCGACATCGACGGCGGCATCGGCACGTTGAAATACTACGCGCGGCTCGGCGGCCCGCTCGGTGCTGCGACCTTTCTGCTCGACGAGAAGCCGGTGCGGCTCGCGAAGGCGGAGAATTTCCAGGCGATCCATCTGCTGACGCCGCGTCATGGCGTTGCCGTGCATATCAACGCCTTCAATTTTCCGAGCTGGGGCCTGTGGGAGAAGGTCGCGGTTTCGCTGCTGGCCGGCGTGCCGGCGGTGGCGAAGCCGGCGTCGTCGACCGCCATGCTCACCTTCGAGATGGTCCGCGATGTCATTGCCGCGAAGGTGCTGCCCGAAGGCGCACTCAGTTTGATCTGCGGCGGCGCCGGCGATCTGCTCGATCAGGTGAGAGGCGAGGATGTGATCGCATTCACCGGCTCGTCCGACACCGCGGCCCGGATTCTCAAGCATCCGAACATCCTCGCGCGCGGCGTGCATGTGAATGTCGAGGCCGACAGCGTCAATGCGGCGCTGCTTGCCCCTGGCGCCAGCGATGCCGCCTTCGATGCCTTCATCAAGGAAGTCGGCCGCGAGATGACGGTGAAGGCCGGCCAGAAATGCACCGCGATCCGCCGCGTGTTCGCTCCGGCCGAGCGCGCCGATGCGGTCGCGGAGGCGCTGCTGGCGCGGCTGAAGAAGACCACGCTCGGCGATCCGCGCAACGAGAGCACCCGCATGGGCCCGCTGGTCACGCGCGCGCAACAGGCCGCGGCCTTCGACGGCATCGGCCGGCTCGCAAAGGAAGCCGAGGTGCTGACGGGCGGCACGACTGCGCCTGTGATCGACGGTATCGATCCGGCGAAATCCGCGTTCGTTGCCCCGACCCTGATGCGGGTGTCGGAGGGTGCGAGCGCTAATGCGGTGCATGATACCGAGGTGTTCGGTCCGGCTGCGACCATCATCCCCTACAAGACCGAAGCCGAAGCCTTCGCGCTGGTTGCGCGCGGCGGCGGATCTTTGGTCGCGTCCGTCTTCGGTGACGATCGCGCCTTCTTTGCGCGCGCTGTCGCCGAGCTTGGCCCGTGGCATGGCCGCCTGCTGATGATCGAGCCGTCGATCGCCGATGCGCAGACCGGCCATGGCATCGTGATGCCGCAGTGTAACCACGGCGGCCCCGGCCGCGCCGGCAATGGTGAGGAGCTCGGCGGCCTGCATGGCCTGCGGCTCTATCACCAGCGCCTCGCGGTTCAGGGCTCGACCGATCTGCTGAGCGAATTGCAGGCGAAGGCGTTCGCGCTGCACTAGACGACCAAGAAACGGGCTCCGTTAGCCAGCGAGCGGTGCCGACGGCCAAGCCGGCCCAAGAAGAAACGGAGAGCAGGACGAAGGGAGCGTCCAGTGTCCGAACCATTCTTGGAACGGCGGCCCTACAACGCGGCTGCGGATTTCGTCGACGCCAATGTCGCGCGCGGGCTTGGCGACAAGCTGGCCTTTGTCGATCCGCGCCTCGCGATCACCTATGGCGAGTTGCAGCGAAAGACCTGCCGCTTCGCCTCCGGCCTTTTGGCGCTCGGGCTGCGGCCGGAGGATCGCGTCGCGATCCTGATGCCGGATAATGTGGATTATCCGGTGGCGTTCTGGGGCGCGCTCCGCGCCGGCATCGTCGCGATCCCGCTCAACACCTGGCTCAGGCCCGATCAATACGCCTTCATGCTGGCCGACAGCCGTGTCAGCGCCGTCATCGCAGCTGCGCCCTATGCTGGCGTGTTGCGCGATGTGATGGCCGACGTGCCGTCGCTGCGTCATGTCATTCTCTCCGGCCGAGGCGCCGAAGCGCAGCCGACGCTCGCCGGCCGCACGCCGCTTCCATTCGAGGGCATCGGCCGGATGGGCAGCGATCAGGTTTTCCACGCGCGCACATGGTCCGACGAGGTCGCGTTCTGGCTCTACACCTCGGGCTCGACCGGTGAGCCGAAGGGCGTCAAGCACGTCCATTCCAGCCTGATGGCGACCGCGAAATTGATGGGGCAGGGCGTGATCGGCATCCGCGCCGACGACGTGGTGCTGTCGGCCGCGAAGCTGTTCTTCGCCTACGGGCTCGGCAACGCGATGTCGTTTCCGATGTCGGTCGGCGCAACCGCGATCCTGTGGCCGGACAGGCCGACGCCGGACAGCATGCTGGCCCTGATGCGGCAGCATCATCCCACGATTTTCTACGGAGTGCCCTCGCTCTACAGCACGCTGCTCGCGCATGACGCGATGGGCCGCGGCGCCGGGTCGGAACGCCTGCGGCTTTGCATCTCGGCCGGCGAAGCCTTGCCTGCACAGGTCGGCGAGCGCTGGCGCGAGGTTTCAGGCGTCGATGTGCTCGACGGCATCGGCTCGACCGAGATGTTGCAGACCTTCCTGTCGAACCGCCCCGGCGAGGTGCGTTATGGCTCCACCGGCAAGGCGGTGCCCGGCTACGATCTGAAGCTCGTCGACGACAACGGCGCCGAACTGCCGCCCGGCGAGATCGGCGAACTGGTCGTGCGCGGTCCGTCGGCGGGCGAAGGCTACTGGAATCACCGCCGCAAGAGCCGTCGGACCTTCGCCGGCGAATGGACGTTCACCGGCGACAAATTCTATCGCGATGGCGATGGCTATTATTTCTACTGCGGGCGCACCGATGACATGTTCAAGGTATCGGGCATGTGGGTGTCGCCGTTCGATGTCGAGGCAGCGCTGGTGTCGCACGAGGCCGTGCTCGAAGCCGCGGTGATCCCGAAGGAGGATTCCGACGGGCTGATCAAGCCGAAGGCCTTCGTGGTGCTGAAGAACGGCCACGCCAACGACGAAGCGCTGCTGCATGGCCTGAAGGAGCATGTGAAGCAGCGCGCCGGGACCTGGAAGTATCCCCGCTGGATCGAATTGCGCAGCGACCTGCCGCGCACCGCGTCCGGCAAGGTGCAGCGCTTCAAACTGCGCGAGGAGGAGGCGCGGCGGTCAGTGGCCGTTCCGACGTAGCCCGGATGAGCGAAGCGAAATCCGGGACGGATTAACCTGCATGTCGCTGCGCTCATGCGGGCCACAGGATTGCAGGCCTGCCGGCCGTCCAGCCGGTCACAGCGGCTTTCGTACCATCGGTACCTGCGTATCGCCGATCGTGATCATTTCGGCCTCGACGCCGAAGATCGTTGCGATGCGTTCCGGGCTGAGCGCGGCCTGCGGCGTCTCGTCGGCAACGATCCGGCCCTTTTCGAGCACCAGCACGCGGCTCGCATAGCGCGCCGCCAGCGCAAGATCGTGGATCACGGTCAGCACCGCGCCGCCGTTCTGCGCCACGTGCCGCAGCACATCCATCACCACGAACTGATGGCGCGGGTCGAGCGAGATGATCGGCTCGTCCGCGAGCAGGACCCTGGCCTCGGTCGCAAGCACACGGGCCAGCGCGACGCGCGCGCGCTCGCCGCCGGACAGCGTTGTGACGATCCGGTCGGCGAAGTCACTGGTCCCGGTGACCTCCAGCGCATGAGCGACCGCGGCGCGATCCTGCGCCGACACCGGCGAGAACGGATCGGCATGCGGATAGCGTCCGAGTGCGACGATCTCGCCGGCCGGCAGCGGCCAGGAGAAGTTGTGACCCTGCGGTAGATAGGCGAGGCGGCGCGCCCGCTCGCGCGGTCCGAGTGTTGTAGCGTGGTCGCCGAGGAGTTCGACCGTGCCGGAGGCGGGGAGGAGACCGGCCAGCGACTTCAGCAGCGTGGTCTTGCCGGCGCCGTTCGGTCCGACCAGCGCAACCATTTCGCCCGCCGAGAGCGTGACGTTCACGTCGTTGACGATGGTGCGTCCGCCAAGCCGGACGCTGATGCCGGTAGCCTTCAGGAGCGGCACGGTCATGACGGCTCGCCCTCGAGATAATGCCGCTCGCTGAAGATCATGAACAGGAAGAAGGGCACGCCGATCAATGCCGTCACCACCCCGACCTTCAACTCGATCGCCGACGGCACGATCCGCACCAGGATGTCGGCCGCGATCAGAAGCGCCGCGCCGGCCAGCGCCGATGGCAGCATGATGCGGGCCGGATCGGAATTGACGCGCCGGCGCACCAGATGCGGCGCCACCAGCCCGATGAATCCGATCGCGCCCGCGACCGCGGTCGCCGCCCCGACGCCGAACGCGGTGCCGATCACCACGGCGAGGCGCGTGCGCTGCAGGTCGATGCCGAGCGACATCGCCGCGTCCTCGCCGAGCGTCAGCGCGCGGAAGGCGCGGGCCTGCGAGATCAGAAAGATCCAGCCGAGGATCATGAAGGGGGCCGCGATCATCAGGTGGTCGCCGGAGCGGTCCTCCAGCGAGCCCAGCAGCCAGAACGCGACTTCAAGCGCGATGAACGGATTGGGCGCGAGATTGAGGACCAGCGCCGTCATCGCGCCGGCAAAGGCCGCGAGCGCGAGACCGGCCAGCAGGATCACCGTCAGGCTGGTGCGCGGTCCGGCGATCAGCACCAGCGCGCCGACCGACACAAGCGCGCCGATAATCCCTGCAACCGGTACCAGTAGCGAGGTCGCCGGCAGCAAGCCGAACGCTATGACGAAGGACGAGGCGGCGGCGGCCGCCTGCGGCGCGCCGAACAAGGCCGGTTCGGCCAGCGGATTGCGGAACAGGCCCTGCAGCGCCGCGCCGGCCA